>JAYZXK010000542.1:0-5078 GCA_036141415.1 Pseudomonadota bacterium | reverse complement strand
AAATGGGCATTTCCACGCCCAGCTTACGGGCCAGAATAACCACTTCTTCGGTGTTACGGTAACCTTCTACTACCTGACCAATTTCCTCCATGGCGTTGTCCACCGAAGTGCCTTTACCTAGCGCAAGACCAAAACGGCGGTTACGGGATTGGTTGTCGGTACAGGTAAGCACCAGATCGCCTAACCCGGCCATACCCATAAAGGTTTCTGGCTGCGCGCCGGCCTGCACGCCCAAACGGGTAAGCTCAGCCAGTCCGCGGGTAATTAACGCAGTTCGGGCATTGGCCCCAAAACCCAGCCCATCGGCCAGTCCGGCGCCTATGGCAATTACGTTTTTAACCGCGCCGCCAAGTTGCACACCGGTAAAGTCGGGGTTTTTGTAAACCCGGAATGAACGGGCGCAATGCAGTTTGGCTGCCATGGCGTCGATAAATTCATCGTCAGTGGAAGACAGAGAGATAGCCGTGGGTAGTCCCGCCGCCATTTCTTTGGCGAAAGTCGGCCCGGATAACACTGCCAGCGGGTATTTGTCACCCAGTACTACCAGCGCCACTTCTTTAAGCAGACGACCGCTGCCCGGTTCAAGGCCTTTGGTGGCCCACACAATACGCTGGGAGTCGTGCAGTAAAGGCGCTAGTTGCTCCAGCATGCCTTTAAAGGCATGACTTGGTACCACAACCAGAATATCGCGACTTTGCGCAATGGCCGTGGCCAAATCGCTCTCAACCGAGAGCGCTTCGGGGAAGGGGGCGCCGGGTAAATACCGTTCGTTCTGGCGACTGTCAGCCATAACAGATAACTGCCTGGCGTCTCTGCCCCACAGCACGGTGGGCGTATTATTACGGGCTAAACAAATAGCCAGAGCAGTACCATAGGATCCTGCTCCAAGAACGGTAACCGACGCATCATTCATAGGCGGCTTAGGCGTCCAGTTGTTGCTGAGATGCCTGAGCTTCCTGCGCACGTTTTTGCATGTATGCAGCAAAGATGGCGTCGAAGTTTACCGGCGCAAGGTTTAACGGCGGGAATGTACCGCGATTAACCAGGTTAGAAATGGTTTCACGAGCATATGGGAACAGCGTGTTCGGACAGAAAGAACCCAGCATGTGTGCTTTATTTTGTTCTGGCATGTCACCAATCATGAAAATACCGGCTTGCTCTACTTCACACAGGAATGCCGTTTCTTCGCCCATAGTGGCAGTAACGGTAACCGACAGAACAACTTCGAACAGGTTGCCATCCAGCTTGTCAGTAGAGGTATCGATATCCAGTTTTATTTCTGGCTTCCACTCTTTAGTGAAGATACCTGGTGCGTTTGGAGACTCAAAAGAAATGTCTTTTGTGTAGATACGCTGGATGTTGAACTGTGGCGTTTGACCCTGGCCGGCAGCGGCGTTTTCTTGATTGCTTTGGTTTTCTTCAGACATGTTTTTACCTAAATGTAATTTTAAATTTTATAAGAATAATTAGCTGGCCAACAGTGCATCGAGTTCTTGCTGTCTTTCCAGCGCAAACATATCATCACAACCACCAATGTGCTGGTCGTTAATGAATATTTGCGGCACTGTATAACCGCCATTTGCGCGCTCAATCATAACATCGCGCAAGGCAGGCTCGGCATCGATGGCATACTCAGTGTATTCAACACCTTTTTGCTGGAGCAGGGCTTTTGCCCGGGTGCAAAAGGGGCAATAAGCTTTGGTGTAGATTTCAACTTTACTCACAATAGCGGCCTTTTGGTTGATTATTTAGCAACGGGTAAGCCGGCCTGAGACCAGGCGTTCATGCCGCCTTTCAGTACATTTACTTTACTGAAACCGTCTTTTGTCATTGCAGCAGCTACGCCGCGTGCGCTGTTACCCATGGCACAAACAACAATAATGGGCGTGTCTTTGTATTTTTCAAGCTTGCTGAAGTTCTTTTCACGAACCTCTTCCGGCTTGATCTGCCGGGCACCGGTGATATGACCTGCCTTAAAGTCGTTGGCAGGGCGGGTGTCAAGAACCACTGCATCTTCACGGTTAATCAGCAATGTCATTTCGTGCACACTGACTTCTTTGACAGAGGAAATCAGACCGCTGACATAGCTGTAAATCAGCATAATAACCAGCGCCAGCCAGATACCCGCCAGTATAATGTTATTGCTGGCAAATTCGATGAGTTGATCCATTACGTCTTCCCAATGCATCGGTTTGTTAAAAAAAGAGTGCAAAGTATATAGAAAAAAACAACAGAAACCAGCTTTGCGCGGAGGAAGCCCAGTTAATACAACGCTAAGCGCGCTAAATTACTGTACTTCGGTTGGTTAATTCACATTCTCAATTAAACTGATTGAGGTATTTTTCAACATCTGCTCTTCAATCCCCTCTAGGGTTTGGTAATATAAATGTATGCCTCGCCCTACGGAACAATCCAAAGCCTGACAATATCGGTACCTAATAATAAGCCGGGCAAGCGGATAACTAACCCGAACAGCATCGCCTGATAAGGGCAACGAAATTTTACAGGAGAACCCATGACGCAATCCAAGAAGACACTGGCACTAATCGTACTCGATGGCTGGGGATATCGTGAGGATGCAGATCAAAATGCCATCCTGGCCGCGAACACGCCAAATCTGGATGCTTTAACCAAAGAGTACCCAAACACGTTAATCAGCGGTTCCGGGCTGGATGTGGGTTTACCCGAGGGTCAAATGGGTAACTCTGAAGTAGGTCATGTTAACCTCGGCGCAGGCCGCGTGGTGTATCAGGACTTTACCAAAGTAACCAAATCCATTGCAGACGGCGAGTTTGAGCACAATCCGGCACTGGTAAAAGCCATTGACGACGCGGTAAGTAAAGATAAAGCGGTACATATTATGGGTCTGCTTTCACCAGGTGGTGTTCACAGTCACGAAGACCATATTTTTGCAGCGCTGAAAATGGCTGCTCACCGCGGTGCGAAAAAAGTTTACTTACACGCTTTCCTGGATGGTCGTGATACGCCGCCACAAAGCGCTGAAGCGTCGCTGGAAAAAGCCGATGCGGTATTTGCTGAGATAGGTTGTGGTAAAACAGCTACTATCATCGGCCGCTACTTTGCTATGGACCGTGACAAACGTTGGGATCGGGTAACAAAAGCTTACGACCTGATTACTCAGGGTAAAGGCGAAGCGACCGCCGATTCAGCAGTTGCCGGATTAAAAGCCTCTTACGAGGCAGGCAAAAACGATGAATTTGTACCTCCAACCGTTATTGGCGAAAGCGTGAGTGTAGAAGATGGCGATGCCATTATTTTTATGAACTTCCGTGCCGACCGTGCGCGTCAGCTGACCCAGGTATTTGTTGATAAAAACTTTGATGGCTTTGAGCTCGCGGTTAAACCAGAGCTTTCGGCCTTTGTTATGCTGACTCAGTACTCGGCAGACTTTGATGCGCCGGTTGCTTTCCCGGCCGAGAAGCTGGTAAACGTGTTAGGTGAATGGCTGGAAAAGCAGAACAAAACCCAACTGCGCATTTCAGAAACCGAAAAGTACGCCCACGTTACCTTTTTCTTCTCTGGCGGTGTCGAGAAAGAATTTAAAGGCGAAGAGCGTATTCTGATCCCATCACCCGATGTAGCCACTTACGATCTGCAGCCGGAAATGAACTCAGAAAAACTCACGGACGAACTGGTTGGAGCGATTGAATCCGGCAAGTTTGACGTGATCATCTGTAACTATCCAAATGGCGATATGGTTGGTCATACCGGCGACTTCGACGCGGCAGTTAAAGCCTGTGAAGCGGTAGATAAGTCTATCGGACGCGTAATTGAGGCACTGAAGAAAACCGGCGGTGAGTGCCTGATCACTGCTGACCACGGTAATGCAGAACAAATGGTAGATAACGAGTCTGGCCAGGCTCATACCGCCCATACCAGTGAGCCTGTACCGTTTATTTACTTTGGTCGTGATGCTGAACCCCGTAAGGGCGGCACACTCAGCGATGTAGCGCCGACGATGTTGCATCTGATGGGCGTTGAGCAACCAGAAGAAATGACCGGCAAAACTATCATGACTCTAAAATCTTAAATAGAGATATGCAGCCCATCATAGTGTTGCTAAAGAACTGTGCCATCAGCCTTGTGCTGGTGGCATTGTTGTATGGGCTATCGCCTGCTGGCCTTGTCTTTGCGCAAAGTAATGACGCCGAGCAGGAACTGGCGGAGCTACAGGAAGAATTAAAAGCCCGTCAACAGGCACTGCAGGGCAGTAAAGCCGATGCCCAGGAACTGCAATCCGTGCTGGAACAATCAGAAAAAAACATCGGTGCAGTGGCCCGGCGGCTCAATAACACAAAAACCGCGTTGGCCGAAAACCGCGACCAGCAGGAAAGCCTCAAAAGCCGGCGTGATGAGCTTGAGCAAGCTATTGCTCAGCAACAGGAACTGCTTGGCGGTCAGCTAAGAACCGCTTTTATCTCCGGTAACTACGACTATGCCAAAATGGTGTTTTACCAGGAGGACGCCGCGCGCTTCGAACGCGTGCTGACTTACTACAAATACCTGAATGAAGCCCGACAGAAAGAAATCACTCAGTTTAAAGCAAGTGTCACCGAGCTGGAGCAGGTTAATGCTGAATTGCAGGCTAAGGCTCAGGAGTTAACCGCGTTGCTGAGCGATCAGGAGCGTCAGCAAAATGAACTGGTTGCCCGCCAACAGGATCGCCAGCAAACACTGGTAAAGCTGCGTAGCAAAATTGCCAGCGAAGAAAGCCGGATTGCGCAGTTAAGAGAAGCGGAACAGGCACTGGTAGAGGCCATCGAGCGTGCTCAGCGGGCCAGTCAGGTGCCGCAGGAGCTCACCGGCTTATCCGGCGAAAAGGGAAAGTTACTTAAACCTGCCAACGGTACACTGCGGCGTTTATTTGGTAAGCGTCGTCAGGGTCAGGTGCGGTGGAAAGGGATCATGATAGATGGCCGTGAAGGCAGCGCGGTAAAAGCCATCGCTCATGGCCGCGTAATCTATTCTGACTGGCTGAGAGGCTTCGGTCTGGTGACTATTATCGAACATGGTGATGGTTATATGTCGGTTTACGGACACAATCAGGCACTGCTTCG
>JAYZXK010000541.1:0-6618 GCA_036141415.1 Pseudomonadota bacterium | reverse complement strand
AGAGTCATTAATTAAAGCTGTTACCTTGTTGGCCTGCATCGGGTTAATGAGTGGGCCTAAATGACACTGCTCCGTAAAAGGGTTTCCGACATAAAGATTATTAGCCCGCTCAACAAGTGCCTGGGTGTAGGCCTCAGCAACACTTTCATGCACAATATGCCGGCCTGATTGCATACATATTTGTCCTTGATGGAGGAATGCCCCCCAGGCTGCGCAGGAAGACGCTGATGCAATATCCGCGTCTTCAAGAACAATAAACGCGTTATTCCCGCCTAACTCCAGTGATGTCTTTTTAAAGGTTTTTGCACAATGTTGCGCAATACTCCGACCGACCGCGGTTGACCCCGTAAAAGCTATCATTCCCGTATCGTTATGTTCAACAAGCGCCTGTCCCGGTTCGGCTCCGCCTGGCAGCATTCCCAGGACACCTTCTGGCAGTCCGGCAGCTGCCAATAATTCCTTTATAATTACGCCACCTGTTATCACGCTTTGAGGATCCGGCTTTAGCACTACTGCATTGCCCATCGCCAGTGCTGGCAGTACAGCTCGCAGAGCTAAAAGCAAGGGAAAATTCCAGGGCGCGATGACCCCAACCACACCCACAGGCATACGCACGCGCATGTTCTTGCGACCGGGGATGACCGATGGATACAATTCTCCAGAGGGGGCCTGAGTCTGTGCTGCGGCCATATAGGCCTGTTCAATACAGGCCTGCAGCTCCCATTCACTTTTCGGTCTGATGGAGCCACATTCCCGCGCATTCCAGGTGTGGATAAGTTCAGCATTTTCGGCTAACTGACCGGCGAAACGACGCAGAACCCCAGCCCGGGTTTCAAACGTTATGTTGGCCCATTCCGGTTGCGCAGCCTCACATTTTGCAATAACTGCTGCTGCCTCGTCTAAGGTTGCCGCATTGATATTGCCTAGCACCTTGCCGGTTGCCGGCTCGGTAATATCAAAGGCTTTACCGCTGAATCCACTTGAGTAGTTTAAGGTAAAGTGCGTTTGTGCAATGTCTGTATAGTGCATAGTGATACCTTAGCTTGGATTCGCTGCATTGATCTGATCGGCAATATAGCTGGCAAGTGCATAAACCGTTTCAGAAGGGTTATAACCAATCGACGTTGGCAACAGACTGGCATCTACGATGTATAAGTTTTTTACATCGTGAGTTTCGCCATAAGGATTGACGACCGTTTTTGTTTTATCGGCCCCCATGCGACAGGTTCCCTGCGGATGAAAAGAGGTATAGCGATAACGCGCCGGCTCATTCTTCAATCCATCAATAATCTTGTCGATTTCATCTACTGAGTTTATTCGGGTCTTGTCTGAAGTAGGTAAATACAGATAGCTTGCCCCGGCGGCAAATAAGATACGGGCGTTGTCTTTTAAGCCTTTTTTCATGGCCTCAAAATCTTCATCATCCACCTGATAACGAATTTCTTTATAGCCGTTCTCGAGCGTAACCTCGCCGACATTTTTATCGTGAATTAACGTGATCAAACGCGTTGAGTTAGGGTAATTCTGCATGTACCGGACATAAGGTTTACCGGTTCCCGGTTCGGCCATAAATGAGGCCTCCACAGGCTCCTGAACCGCGTTGAGCTGAATCCAACCGCCTTGTTCAGGCAGCGTATGACTGTCTTCAAATAAGCTGTGCGTAGCACCATGGAAATCATTCAGCTTTTTATCGAACATGGCGGTGACTGACAAGGATGGATGGCAGGCAAAGTTTTTGCCTACCTGACCACTGGAGTTACATATGCCGGAGTTCTGCAGCAATAGTGGTGAACCTGTCGGTCCGGCGGCTAACACCACAATTGGAGCTTTTACCGACAGACGGGTTTTAACGTTGCCGGTAGCAGGATCCACAACTTCAGCTTCAACACCGCTGGCAATACCGTTCGCTGCATTTATTTTTGTGACCCGGGTATCAGCGTAGATTTCGGCGCCATGATTACAAGCCCAGGGAAGATAAGTCACCATCATGGATTGTTTACGATCCGTTTTGCAGCCAGCAAAGCAGAATCCGGTCATGGCACAGTCACGAATATTGCGTCGCGCCAAGCCTAAGGGAATATCCAAGGCTTTCATGCCTTTTTTGATGTACTCTGCGCCGACACTGGTTTCATGCGCTTTTACTTCGGATATCCCGAGGTTGTTCTCCACTTTTTCAAAGTAGGGCAGCATGACTTCAGGCGTTAGATTGGTTAAGCCGTATTCTTTTCCCCATTTATTGAGGTAATAATCTGGGGTGCGAAAACACAGCGCAGCATTCACAACGGTGGAGCCTCCAACACAGCGCCCCTGAAGCACGGTAATGTCTCCATCGGTATTGCTTTGACCGCCTTCTCCTTCGTACATCATTCCCATAGAAGCAGCCAGCATCTCGGGAAATTTCTCAGAGGGGACATACGGGCCTGCTTCCAGAACGATGACTTTCTTACCCGTTTTAGCGAGTTCATAAGCATTGATGCCGCCACCGGCACCCGAGCCGATAATTACCACATCGGCTGTCAGACTCAATTGTGCTGCACTAATATCGGCAGCCGTTGTTACGTTTAATTCATTTTTGTTTGTAGACATATTGACTCTCCAACCGGTACTTATGCTTGAGGTTCTGGTGTAACACCGCGCTTACTCAATCCCCATTTTTCGGAAACCGGCCCATCATAGCCAAGTGGTGCCCAGGTGGTCGGAATTGCCCAGTAAGCCAGCACTGTGAGCTTTTTTATGCCCATGGACAACGCGCGGTGAGGGGCCACATTTGAGTCTGACCAGTCATCAACGAATGCAGTCGCCTGAGCATCTGATAGTTGTGTAAACGGCTTACCGTAGTGTTTCTCTGCACTTTGGTTAAAGTAGTGAATCCCCTGATTGAGTCCTTTTCTGATATGCGCTGGCATCCCGGCAAGCAGCGCACCTTCAATAGTTGCAATAACGGGTAGTGTAGCCGGATCAACCAGAGCACTACCTTCAGTTGGCAATGCGATGGCCAGCATTTTTTTAAACACGGCCTGCTCAGTACTGTCCATTTTCTTTTCATTAGTCAGTACACCAGCCATAACTTGCATTGATGAACACGCCATAACTGTTGCAGTCATGGCCGTTGCAATTTTCAAAAACTGCCTGCGTTGAGTATTAAATTGTGACATAGGATTGCCCTTGTTGTTGTAATAGCGATCTCACAATGAGTAAGGCAGCGACTGTGCCAAAAGTTAAAATTTAGTTAATTTTATGATTTATAACGATTATTATTTTCGGGAAAGGAGGCGGTGTCTCATATTGAGACACCTTTTATGGTATTGGCGTCTCAGTTTAGAACGCTTGAATCACGTTCTTTTGCGAGTTTTCTGTAAAGGGTTGCGCGGGAAATACCGAGCCGCTTAGCCGCCTTGCTCATATTGCCATTGCAGTCATCAACCACCTGAGTGATTAATCGCTTGTTTGCTTGATCTAACAACCGTCCTGATTGCTCTGATTCGGCATTGTCTTGCCATAGCGGGTCTGATAAAACACTTTGACACTGGTGATATTCTTCAGGTATTTCATCGAGGTGAACGGTGCTGCTGCCCTCACTAATGGCATCTGCATAAAGCAATACATTTCTTAGTTCACGAATATTTCCCGGCCAGGTGTAACCGTTAATAAACTGTGCGACTTCATCGCTTAATGCTTGTTTTGTTTCGCAGTCACGAGCCAGAATAGTATTTGCAATTGCCAGCTTATCTGCTCTGTCTCGTAAGGGCTTTATAAAGACTGAGATACCCTTTAAACGAAAATACAAGTCTTGCCTGAAGCGGCCATCTTCGATGGCTTGTTCCAGATTTACATTGGTTGCGCAAATAAGTTGAAAGTCTATCTTTTGCTCCCTCGCTGACCCCAGAGGACTCACTTCACGAGTTTCCAGCACTCGCAACAAGCGACTTTGTAAGGTTAAAGGCATGTCACCGATTTCATCCAGGAACAACGTCCCCTTATCTGACTCGGCAATTCGCCCTTTAAAGCCTTTTTTATCGGCGCCGGTAAAAGCCCCGGCCTGATAGCCAAACAATTCGCTTTCTATTAGATTCTCTGGAATAGAAGCACAGTTGATGGAGATAAATTTACCGCTGCATTTTGATGCGTCATGCAGATAGCGGGCTGTGACTTCTTTGCCCACCCCTGACTCGCCATGCAGCATAACCGGTAATCGGTTAATCACCCGCACTGCACGTTTAATGGATTGGTTTAACTGATCATCACCAAAGTCGCCTGTTGTGTGGGTAGACGAGTGATTGTTGATGGGGGGAAGGTGAATCCCAGTGTCTATCTGCGGGCCAGACTGTGGGGTGTTTATCACCCGGGTCGCTAGCGTGACGCCAGAATGTAACTGAAGATAAAATGGCTCACCAGCGGCGGCACGATTACTTGTAATAATCGCGAAGTCAGTACTGAAAACGGCATCAAAATAGGTTTCACAATAGCGGAATTGATCGGTAATAAAATTTGATGCAGCTTCATTACAGCCAGAGACTTTGCCATCGGGTGTAATGGCCAACAGTAAATTCGTGATATCACCAAACTGACCCGAGGACGGGATGACTTCTACAACAAACGTATCCTGCAGGTTGAGGATTAACGATTTCTGAATATTTTTGGCGCAGGTCTCCAACATATAAAAGACGGCCATATCATTGATTGGGTGTTCATTAGTAATATCCAGCGACCCACAGACCTGGCCGCTATGGTCGAAAACCGGGACCGCAGCACAATTAAAGGAATGATGTTGGTTCTTAAAGTGTTCAGCGCCAAACACGCGGCTAAATTTCTTGCTGCTTAGGGCGCATGACATTGCCGTGGTACCCACGGCTTCTTCGTTTAACACCACACCGTCAATGAAAGCCGATTTTATCCCGCTATTGGTGAGTCGTTCAGAGCGGCGAACCTGCAAAGCATGACATTGCTGATCGGTAAGCAGTACAGACCAACCAGCGCCTGCAACGGCTCGGTAGAGTTGTTCGATATGACGATTGGATACCCGCAACAAGCTTTCATGTTGATATTTCAGTTGATCTAACGTGTCGGGTTTAACATGGCGATATTCAATATTGCCAGACATGGGGATAGTTTTATCCATACAGCGTAGCCAGGAATCCCGTATTGTACCTGGGAGTTTATTGGCAACCTGAACTTCGCCGTCATAGAAACGCTGATGGATTGTGCTCAATTCACTATTCATGATTACTACCTTGGCAGAATATGTCGGTATTCTTATCGTCGTTGCGGCATCTGAGCCGATGCTCGCTGACTCAGAAGAGTATCATGAATGTAAAATTATTGTAATTTATTTAATATGTGAACAATGGTTCGCAGTGTGAACAGGTGGCTGAATTGCTCAACCACCTACCGGGCAGACCAGAAAACAGCAGATTAAAAGACTTTCACAAACCGTAAATTTATTCTGTCGTTTTCAAAGAAACCGTTTTCCACAGAAATACTACGGCCATACTGAACCTGAACCTGTAAGTCTGGTTGCAAAAAGTGCTGCAGGGTTACCTGCCAGCGGTTGTTATCGAGTTCGTCATTTTGGTCTGCTCCTTCAATTTGTGTTTCAGCGCCATAATCGTGGTAGTAGTTAAACGAAGCAGTAGTTGTTGCGGACATGTGATAGTTTAAATGTACCTGATAACCATATTGATCATCCTGTGCGCGGGTAACACCGGATGCGCCAAAATCGTCGTTATCGCCAAAGAATGTATACTCACCAATCAGGTGTATTGAGAATTGCTCTGTAATGGGAGTAACCAATGCAGCCTGCGTAATAAACTTGGTGCGGTTCTCACCAATATTTACCGGGCCTTTGCTTTCATCATAACTTCCCCACGGGAGTGATACCAATCCGGTTAAACCAAATGCCTGTTTTGTATCTGGGTTATTGTATAACCAAATGGTTGCGCCAAGTATGGGATCGCCAATACCGCTAGCAGAAATCTCCTGGCCTGAGGCATTTAGTTTTAATTTTCCAAACGGCAAAATGATTTGCGGATCAATAATGAAGCCGCCTGCTTCGATATAGTGTACCCAGCGCAGCAGGCCAATGTCGGCACTCAGAGTCGGGCCATTATCAACCTTTTGTCCGTTCACGTAGTACTCGTCATGGTCAAACGATTGCAAGTATAGAATTCCGAGGTCAATTCCTGCTGGTAAGGGCGAATAGTCACCAGGATCAGTGGCAACCTGGGCGGCCTGAGTTGTGACACTCGTGCAAGTTAAAGCTAGTGCAAGCAAGCTGGGTTTGATTAATGTGTTTTTCATATTGTTATCCTTATCGTGTTAATGATTAACATCGGCCTGTTATCGCAATTAACATTCCATAAACAATAATCTTAATATTCTCAGAGTGTTATAGTTCAACCTGTAAAGTCATTGACCTAAAAAGTGTTTTAAAATAATGCAAATATTTAGTTGGCGTCTCAAAATGAGACTAGGAAAGCTTCATAGGTAGGAGCTGGTTGAAAATGATTGAACAAAGAGGGGGGCATAGTCGTGAGAAGATAGTTTCGAAATTCTAAATAACTATACATTTAGCGATAACACTACAAACCTATGAACTTAAAATATCGGATGTTTGTCAGC
>JAYZXK010000540.1:0-10671 GCA_036141415.1 Pseudomonadota bacterium | reverse complement strand
CATGACTGGCCAGCTGTGCAAAGGCTTCCTCATCGCGACTGACTTTACGGATAAAGTCTTCACAGCCCTGCAAATACATTGCCCGGGTATCGGTTGCCAGCGCCAGCTCCAGCGGTGCGGCAGAGGTAAACGCCATATCGGACAACACGTTATTGCAGAAGCTATGGATGGTAAACACAGCCGCATCATCCAGCTCCAGCAGGGCCGCCTGCAGTAGGGCTAGCGCCTCCTCAGCAGCAACTCGCTGATAAAGCTCGTCGAGCACCGGGTCTGAGTCGAAAGGCTTATCAAGGGTGCGCGCCTGCCAGTATGTCAGGGCGTCCCGTAGCGTGGCAGCAATACGACCGCGAATTTCCTCGGTGGCTGCTTTGGTAAAGGTCATTACCAGTATTTGTTGCACGGTAAGGCGCTGCTCAAGCAGGCAACGTAAGTAAATCCGCGTAATATTGAAGGTTTTACCGGTACCGGCGGAGGCCTCAATAAGGTGGCGTCCGCGCAGGGGCAGATTAATGACATCCAGGTGTTGCGCGGTCATTTTCTTCCCCTTTTGAAGTTGCTCAAAAAAGCGCAGTAGAGATCGGCCAGTTGCTCAAGAGGCAGTTGCGAAGCGGGCGGAATATAGTTGTAAAACCAGTTAAAGTATCCGTTACTGCCCAGCTTGCTGTAGGGGTTATTGCTGTCGGTGATATCTTCCCAGCGTTTGGCAATTTCTTTACTCTCATGCCAGTCGTCACTGTCGGTATTCATGCCCGCATATTTATAAAACGCTTCGGCCACCGCCAGATAGAGTAAGCTTGGCCCTGCTTCGATGTGCTTTATCGCCTCAATAAACCTGTGCAACTGCGCTGTGGCCTCATCCGCCGTGAGGGGTTGATAGGCTTCTGATTTCAGTGCCAGTGGCTGTTTTTTCCAGTCAATATAATGCAGGGTCAGCGGCCGCGATATGCCCTGACTATTGGCAATCAGCATGGTCAGCCAGGCCGTTAAGCTGCGCCTTAGCTGGTGCTGCCCGACGTGATAAGCCACCAGCATCTCGTCCTGCTGATAACAGGTAGCATACAATTGCCAGTCACTTAAACTCACCCGACACGCTAACAGGTTCTCGTCACCACCGGGCACTGCCTGATAAAGCAGCGTTGCGGCCTCCTGCCAGCTGGCAAGTTCAGCGCGGGTAATGGGGGTATCAGGCAGTTCACCGCTCAACAAAAACTCTGCTGTGAGTTGATCGGCACTGGTATTTGCCGGATTATTAACCAGCTCATCCACATACTGATAACGACTAAGCTTATTGGTTTCAAAGGGCTCACTGTCTTCTAACAGGCGGTTATCGAGTTCCAGTCTGAGGCCCAGTTGCCGGGCCAGCCAGGCCAGTGGATCATCAAAGCAGCGTGCCATATCGGCAGCGCTGAGCTGGCGGGTCTGATGGCTGGTTGCCGACACCTCAATAACACTTTCGGTTTCCTCATTCTGCAGCCCGGCAATGGACTGTGCCAGCCGGTACCAGCCCTGACTGTATGCCGGCCGAGGGCTATTAAACACCGCCGGACTAAACGGGTGCAGCGGCAATTGTCGCACCGCCTCTGGTTGCCAGCCGTAAGCCTGGCCGAGAAAGTCCATTAACTCCTGCAGCACCAGACTGGGCTGACGCTCAGCATTATTTAATGCACTGCGTCCCTGAAAACTCAGATAAAGGGCCTGACGGGCTGATATTAATGCTTCCAGAAACAGATATCGGTCTTCCTGACGGCGGGACCGATCGCCAAGGCGCCCCGGGTGACGAGCCATCATATTGATGCTACCCGGCGGGTTACTGCGCGGAAAATCCCCGTCATTGAGGCCCAGAATGCCAATCACGCTAAAGGGAATACTCCGCATAGGCAGCATAGAGCAAAAGGTGACCTGGCCGGTCATAAAATGGTTACCGGCATCCGGTGTGGCAAAGCGCTTGGTCAGCACATCGCGCACTTCGGCCAGGCTCAGCTCCCCGGTAAAACCGGCTTGCTGGCACTGTAAGGCTAAGTCGGCAATGGTTTTACCAATGCTTTCCCAACTGTCGATATCGTCATTACCCGGGATAAAGCAGTCTTCCCGCAGGGTATTTAAATACACCTGCCAGTCATCGGCAGTTCGCGGGCGGGCAAGCTCCCGATTATGAATTTGCAGTTGCTCTACAATCAGCATCAGCCTGCCCAGCTCAACACTTTCCTGCCCTTCTACGTCTGGCACCGTTACGCAGTTATCCAGCAATAGCGTGGCATCTTCGCTAATCATTCCCAGCAGTAAACGTTGCAAGCCCCAGTGCCAGCTGTACATGTCACTGTCGACGGCAGATTCCGTTACCTGTGCTTTATGACTGCCGTCCAGTCCCCAGTGGATATTCGCCCGTTCCAGCCAGTACTCAATCACCGTGAGACTTTCTTCACTGAGGCTGAATTTACGTTGTAACGGCGGCAAACTCAGGTATTCAAGAATTTGCGTGACACTGAAACGGCTGTCGGGTAAGGATAATAGCGACAAAAATGCCGCCACCAGCGGATCGGCATCCAGTGGCGAACGGTCGGCAATGGTACAGGGCAGTCGCGGCGAGGCATCATCGTCACTGTTTAGCGTACCGACTCTGGCAAACACCGCTTCAATAGCCGGGGCGTATTCTTCAATAGCCGGGCACATGACCAGAATATCCCGCGGTTGCAGCGCCGGATCCTCAGTTAATTGTTGCAGTAAATAATCGTGCAGAGACTGCACTTCTCGCAGAGTACTGTGAGCAGAATTGATCAGGATACTGTCATCAGAGGGAGTCCAGCGAAAGTCTGCGCTGCCGTTGCTCGCTTCAAGAATGTCATGTTGTACCTGACTCAACATCGACGTCTGCGCTGACTGTTCTTCTGGCGCCGGCATATCGAAGGCGCTGATCTCATAGCTTTGCAGTTCGGTAAGCTGATTAAACAAGTCGCGCCCCTGTCGTCCCAGATTCGCCAACAGCGGGTTTTCCTGCGCCTGTTCGAGCCAGGCCGTAATCCCCTGTTCACGAAGCATGCGGGCCTGCTCACCGCGGCTGGCGAGATTGCCCCAGTAATTCACACAAGGGTTTAAGTGAAACAGGTGCACATCCACCCTTTGCGCCAGCGCATCCAAAAACGCTACAAACTGCGGCGCCATGGTATTAATGGCAAACAAAATAATCCGTTTCGGTAGGGCTTTAATCACCGCCTCGGACGGCTGTTGCAGGGCGGTGACCATTTGCTCGTGCAGACGCGCCGGATGCGCAGGCGTATCGCTCACCAGCAATCGCCAGATATGCGCCTGCCAGACTTCATCAGCATCTTCTGCCACAACCTGCTGATGTTGCTCCCAGGCCAGCAGCCAGTCAGGCCGATATAACAGATATTGCTCGAGTAAGTCGGCCAGCGCCACGGCTAACTGCAAGGTTTGTAAATGGCCGCTGCCATTGGCCTGGCTTTTATCCAGAAACCGTAACACCCGCGACATCGCCGGGTCAGCCAGTTGCTCTGGCTGGATCAGCAAGTCGTAGATCCGCCAACGCAAAGTTTCCCGGCGGAACGGTGACTCCCTTGGCACCGCGTCGGGGCCGAGAACCGCTCTGGCGGTATCCCACATAAAGCGGACCGGTAGCGGGTAGTCAATATTCATGGCGATACCACGACTGGCGGCCAGTTCCATACTTAGCCAGTGTTGCATACCGGGGCTTTCTACCAGGATCACGTCCGGACTCAGACCTGCGGCGGGTTGACGGTCGAGTAAAGTGGCCAGCAAAAAGCTTAAATGTTCGAGTTTATTTGACGGATAAAGAGTGAGCAAAGCGTCGGTGTTCCTGTTACCGAATGAACGCCTAGTATGCACTTTAAGGATGAATTTAGAAATATGCGGGAAAATTAACTGGCCAAAATATGCGCAGTGGGCTATATTAACGCGCATCAGAATTTGGACATAAAAAAACCCATACAGACCTCAGGACACGAAAAATCTGTATGGGGAAGGTTACGGGCCATATTCTGACAACTTTGAGCCGGCGTTGCCTGGCACCGGCCAAAGTTAGCGCCAGAATCCAGCGCAGTTAACAACCTTGGCATTGCAGAATAAATGCCAACATTTAAAACATTAAAAATCAAACACTTACAAAAAGCGCGTAAATCGTATAAATTCTAATGCTTCCTCATATTGGTGCACGCGCTCATTAAAAGTGCATCTGCATTGCACCTTTGCTTGCCAAAATAGTGATTTTGCCTACACCAACGTTCATCCCGCTATTCCACCGTGGTAGACTAGCCGCCTATGAATCAGGACAGCAAGCCATGCCTCCCGCTGCGCATTGCCGCTCCGTCAGCAAACCCAAAATTAGGTAATTTATGCTTACTCAACAACAATTAAACACCATGTTGTCGCTGCAGAATAAAATGAACTGCAAAGTAAACCCACAATGGTTAACCGCCGGATATGGTTATTTACGCGCCGCGATGGTGGAGTCGGTAGAGGCAATCGAACACCACGGCTGGAAATGGTGGAAAGCGCAACACAAAGACCTGCCGCAACTGCAAATGGAACTGGTGGACATCTGGCACTTTGCCCTGTCGGCCAGCATCATTGATTATAATGGTGATGTTAAGGCAACAGCTCACGCACTGGCGGCCCAGCTCGCTCAGCAAGCCGAGCCTATGGTGACCTTTGACAGTAAAGACTATGCCATCGAGAAACAGACGTTACTGGATAATCTGGAATTGATGGCGGGCCTGTGTGCCGCGAAACGCTTCAGCGTGCCATTGTTTATGCATATTGTTGTACAGTGCGAAATGTCCGGTGACGAACTCTACCGTCAGTATGTAGGTAAAAATGTGCTGAATTTTTTCCGTCAGGATAATGGCTACAAAGCCGGCACCTATCAAAAAACCTGGCACGGCCGTGAAGATAATGAGCACCTGGTGGATGTGCTGGACGCATTGGACATCAATAACCCTGACTATGCCGATGCGGTTTATCAGGGCTTACAACAGCGTTATCCGTCATGAATACCCACACCCTATCCATAGCTACGGATAGGGTGCACTCTGCTTTTGCCTAGTGGTAGTTTTCCGCCACGTGCTCATAGCGCTGGCAGGCAGTAGTCGTTTCTTCACCGTTTAACAGATCATCACAGCTTTTATCTGCCATAGAATTCAGGCACGCTGTTGCCGGCTCAATGATTTCGTGATTTTCGCCCATCGTGGCGATAGACATATACTGCTTGCACAACTCCCCCATCATGCTATCAAGCATAGCTGCCATACCCGGCGGTAATTCCTCGCTGGCCGCCATTTCCTGCTGCATACAAACCTTACTTTTTTCACAGAGCCTTTTGGCGGCGTCATTTAACGCCGCAAGGTCAGCCAGAGCGCCGCCCGAAAAGCCCATCAAGATACAGCCAAATAACAATCCTTTGCCAGGTTTCATAATATCTCCTCAATCCTTAGTTTGAATGATGTTGCCAGACAACTTTGTCATTATAGGCCTGATGGATCACTTCTGGAAAGCGTTCCTCTAGCACATGACGTTTTACCTTAAGCGTTGGTGTCAGCAGATCATTTTCAATGGTCCAGGGTTCAGCCATCACAACCAGATGATCGAGTCGCTGATGGCTCTCCAGCCCGCCATTGATATTGCTCAACGTTTGTTGCAGAGAAGCGGTAATCTGATTTTTTGATTGTTCCTGCGCATCTTCAGATAACACCAGTAAAGCAATGGGCTGAGGTAAACTCGCGCCCGTTACACAAACTTGCTCAATAAAGCTGTTTTCCATCAGTTTGGCTTCAATGGGGGCCGGTGTGACGTATTTACCTTTAGCAGTTTTAAAAATGTCCTTAATGCGCCCGGTAATCGAATAATAGCCATCACTATCGGCGATAGCTTTGTCTCCGGTCCGCAGATAGCCATCCTCGGTAAAGGCTTCGGCCGTTCGCTCCGGATCGAGGTAATAGCCCATCATATTGCCCGGTGACTTACTCAATAATTCCTGTTGTTCAGACAACTTTAGCGATACGCCTCCCCAGGGGCGACCAATACAACCCATTTTATCTTTACGAAACGGCAGACACGCCGTGCCCAGAGCGGCATTTTCTGTCATGCCCCACCCTTCACAAATTTCGATGCCAAGCTTTTCAAACCAGGCGGTGATCACCGGCGGTAAGGGCGCTGAGCCGCTAGCGCACAGCTTAGTTTGCGATAACCCCAACCCATTGCGAATTTTGTTTTTAATCAAACCACTGACTAACGGTATACGCAGCAAAATGTTGAGTTTAGTTTGTGGCAATTTGTGCAGGATACCGTGCTGAAATTTAGTCCATAACCGCGGTACTGACACAAATAAGGTTGGCTGACATTGCTGTACGTCACGCTGAAAGGTATCCAGTGACTCAATGAAATAAAGAGTCATGCCCGATTGTAACGCGGCCATTTCAACTAATACCCGCTCGGTAATATGTGCCAGCGGCAAATAGCTGAGGAGCCGGTCTTCTTTGCCCAGCGACAGATCGGTTTTGGCCTGAGCGCCAGCCCAGGCCATGGCGCTGTAAGAATGCATTACGCCCTTAGGACTACCGGTACTGCCAGAGGTATAGATAATCGTCATTAGCTCATTAGGCCCCGGTGTCGGACTGTCGGTAAAACTGTCACAGTGGCTGAACTCTGCCCAGCTGTAAGTGGTTTTCACGCCCGGGTAAGGAAAGGAAACCGTGGTGATTTCATTATCTATGGCCGCCGTTTGCTTTGGGCCGTCATCCAGCTTGCCAACAAAGACAACTTTCACATCGGCATGCCTGAGCACGTAACGAATGGTATCGTCACCAGCAGTGGCAAAAATTGGCACAGACACATGCCCGGCCAGCATAATCGCTAAATCGGCCATTACCCACTCGGCACAGTTTTTCGACAATATCGCAATACGACTGCCTTTATCCAGGCCCATATTACTGAGGCGCCAGGCGAGTTTGCGCACCTGAGAGGCAACTTCCGCCCAGGAATAGGTGTGAAAACTACCTTCTACTGGTTGCACAAAACAAGGATGATCCGGGTTATGTTGTTCACGGTAATAAAAACATTCGAGAGGCGACATGATTTGAGAAGTTGTGGGATCTGCAGACGCATCTGACATTGTCGTTTCCACCTTTTATATCTATTGGTTATTATTTGTAGAATACTTAACAAAGACTTTACAAAAACAAGGGCAATAAAGCTAACGAATTGTGGTTAAATGGGTTAAAACAGTTGTTTTAATCGGGCGAAATTAGTCGTGGTGTACCGCCGTTTAACCCGTTTTTATTGAATCATCAACGTGAACATGTTGATCTAATCTCACTTAACGAAACTATCGTCAGGGATAAAAAGAGGAACGTTATGAAAGTCACTATTAATCAACAGGAGTTTGACTACCAGGGGGATCCCAGTATGCCGTTGCTTTGGTTCATCCGTGATGAACTGAAGATGACCGGCACCAAGTATTCTTGTGGTATGGCCCTTTGCGGTGCTTGTACAGTACACCTTAACGGCGAACCTACCCGTTCCTGCCAGCTTCCCATGGCAGCCATTGGCGATAAAACCGTTACCACTATCGAAGGTCTTTCTGAAGATGGCTCGCACCCGGTACAACAAGCCTGGCGTGAACATAACGTGCCGCAATGTGGCTACTGCCAGAGTGGTCAGATGATGCAGGCGGCCTCACTGGTCGATAAACAACAGCCAGTGACTGACGAACAAATCGAATCCCACATGTCGGGCAATATCTGCCGTTGTGGTACCTATCCACGTATTCGCGCTGCGGTTAAATCTGCGGCGGAGTCAATCGCTGTGAAGGTGACCGAATGAGTGATTCAACCGTTTCCCAATCCCGCCGCACGTTCCTGAAATGCAGTGTTACTGCTTCGGGCTTTACCCTTGGTCTGGCCCTGTTACCCGCTACCCGCCCGCAGGCTATGTTTGCCAACGCGCCGGAATCGGACAGTTTTGCCCCCAATGTATTCATCAGTTTTGCCGAAGACGGTAAAGTGGAAATAACCTGTCATCGCTCGGAGATGGGTCAACAGGTACGTACCAGTATTCCGCAGATAATGATGGAAGAACTCGGTGCCGACTGGCGGCACGTTAGTATTAAACAGGCCACCGGCGATGCCAAATATGGCGATCAGAACACTGATGGGTCCCGCAGTGTCCGCCGCAATTTCCAGCGTTTACGCGAAGCAGGTGCCACCGCTGCTCTGATGCTGTGTACGGCTGCCGCCAAAGGCTGGCAGGTCGATCCCTACGAATGTGAGACGCAATCGCACTTTATCGTGCATAAACCTACCGGCCGCAAAGTGGCCTTTGCCGATGTGGTTGCCGTTGCGGCTAAGTTACCGGTACCCGAGCCGACTGATTTAAAGCTGAAATCCCGCGGTAAGTGGTCACAAATTGGTAAAGCCTTGCCCAGTATTGATTTAACTGACATGACCACTGGCACCGCCGTGTATGGGCAGGACGTGGTCATGGACAACATGCTTTTTGCGGTTATCCAACGCCCGCCCGTATTATTCAGCAGTGTAAAATCCTCAAATCAGGCTGACGTGAAAAAAATGGCCGGTGTGGTAGATGTTATCGATATGCCGGCCGCCTCGGCTCCGGCGCTATTTAACCCTCTGGGTGGTATCGCGGTGCTAGCCACTAATACCTGGCTGGCCTGGCAGGCCTGTAACGCGCTGAAAACCGAATGGCAAACCAGCGATCATGCCAGCTACAATTCCGACGACTACCAGCAGGCTTTGTTAGATAACGCCGCCAAACCAGGCGAAGTAATCCGTAAACTGGGTAATTTTGAACAAGCCACAGCCGACGCCGCCAAAGTGGTGGATGCCAGTTATTATGCGCCGCATCTGGCTCAGGCCCCAATGGAGCCGCCCGCCGCAACCGCTGTGGTAACCGACGATAGCGCTGAAATATGGGCGTGTGTGCAATCACCGCAAACGGCGCGTCAGCAAGTTGCCGGCGCCTTAAAATTACCGCTTGAAAATGTCACCATTAACGTTACCTTACTCGGCGGTGGCTTTGGCCGTAAGGCGAAACCGGACTTTGCGGTTGAGGCTGCACTGCTGGCCAAACAAGCCGGCCGGCCGGTTAAGGTAGTGTGGCGCCGTGAAGACGATATTAAACATGGTTATTTCCATTCGGTCAGTGGCCAGCGCTTAAGTGCAACGCTGGATGAAAATAATCACGTTACCGGTTGGTACCATAAAACCGTCTTCCCGCCGATTTCATCAACCTTTAATCCGGCCGCGAATAAGCCCAGCGACGGCGAACTGGATTTGGGTCATCGGGATACACCGTTTGATGTCCCTAACCTGCAACTGGAACGTGGTGAAGCAAATGCTCATGTGCGTATTGGCTGGATGCGCAGTGTGGCCAATGTCTACCATGCATTTGCCAAAGAATCCTTTGTGGCAGAACTAGCCCATCAAACCAAGGTGGACCATAAGGATTTCCTGCTGCAACTGATTGGTAAAGACCGGCACATTGATTTTGCCGCCAGTAATACCAAATACGGCAACTACGGAGACGACCTCAACGATTACCCAGTGGATACCGCCAGACTGAAAAATGTCATTAATAAAGTGACAGACATGGCAGACTGGGATAAACGCGAACAACAAGGCCGATATCTGGGCTTGGCGGCACACCGCTCGTTTTTAAGCTATACAGCGGCGGTTATTGAGGTGAAAGTTAATAGTCGTGGTGAATGGACCATTCCTAAAGCCTATATCGCTATCGATGCTGGCACCGTGGTCAATCCCGACCATGTCAAAGCGCAGTGCGAAGGGGGGCTGATTTACGGTATCAGCTGTGCTATCGGCCAGATCACTGCACTTAATGGTGAAATTTCGCAGAGCAATTTCCACGACTACCTGGTCGCGCGTATGCCGCAAACGCCGGTGAGTATTGACGTGGAAATCATCGAAACAGCAGCCTTGCCCGGCGGCGTGGGTGAACCTCCAACACCGCCAGCAGCCCCTGCATTAGCTAACGCTCTGTTTGCAGCAACCGGACAACGCTTCCGTAACCTGCCCATCCCATTAAATATCAAAACAGCATAACAGCGCAGCGTGGAAAGCCCGGTGTATAAACCGGGCTTTTTTGACGAATCAAATATTAGGATTGAACGCGAGTGCGGATGTTTGCCACAAGTTCATTAAGTGCGGTTTGACTTCCACGGCATTGACCGGACGCGAAAAGAAATACCCCTGCATACGAAAGCAACCATGATTTAGCAGGTACTGAACCTGCTCCGCATGCTCTATACCTTCTGCAATACAGTCCATTTTTAAACTCAATGCCAGATTGATTGTGGTTTGCACTAAGGCGTTTTCTTCTTCACTTTCTTTCACGTCATCGATAAAACTTTTGTCGATTTTTAACACATTAAGCGGGAAGCGACGCAGGTAGCTTAAGGAGGAATAGCCGGTGCCGAAGTCGTCGAGCGCGAGCTTGAATCCCGCATCTCGGATCCGCTTCAGTTCGTGCAAGACTTCATCGGATTTATCAATCAGCACGCCTTCGGTGATTTCAAAGCGCAGCGCCGAGCGCGGTAAGCCAGCCTTTTTAAGACGCTGTTCAATAAACTCTAAATCGAAATGGGTTTTAAAGTGCAGCGCTGATAAG
>JAYZXK010000539.1:0-2981 GCA_036141415.1 Pseudomonadota bacterium | reverse complement strand
ATCACTGACAGACTATTGTCATATTGTGGTTATGCGGCGACCTGCCTCGCCCGGCGAACCCGATGAAACACTGCGCGAATGGCTCATCGAGCGTCAGTGCACACAATTAGAAACGTTTTATCACCAGCCTGCCGGGCTGGTGTATTATACCGACAGTCAGGACTATGCCGTGTCTTCCACGCAATTACGCGATGCGCTGACTGCCGGACAAACAACTGACCGTGTGGTGACTGACTGGCTTAGCCCGGCAGTTCTGCACTATATTAAACAACATAAGTTATACGGCACCATTTAAGGTGTTAGTGAGGAGAACTTTTGCAACACGAGCAACTCAAAGCGTTTGTCTTAGACAAAATTGACGATATGAAAGGACGGGATATCGTTGAATTAAATGTAAAAGGAAAATCAACCGTCACTGATACCATGGTTATCTGTTCGGGTAACTCCAAACGCCATGTCAGTTCGATTGCCGAACATGTGCAGGTAGAGGCCAAGCACGCCGGTCATGCCCCGCTAAATGTTGAAGGCAAGGAAACCGGCGACTGGGTACTGGTCGACTTAGGCGATATCATTGTGCATATCATGCAAGATGAAGCCCGGGACTTTTATCAGCTGGAAAAGCTTTGGGGTTAACTCCCCGGCCGACACGGAGTTAGTAAACTGTGCGCATACAGGTAATTGCGGTTGGTAATAAAATGCCAGACTGGGTGAGCACCGGCACCAATGAATTTCTGCGCAGATTTCCGGCAGATATGCCGGTCACGTTTACCGAGATCCCGCCGGGTAAACGCGGCAAAAACGCAGATATCAAACGCATCCTGCAAAAGGAAGGCGAAGCCATGATTGCGGCCATTGGTAAGTCCGATAAAGTGGTCACGCTGGAAGTCACCGGCCGCCCCTGGGACACCCCGGCGCTGGCCCGCCAGCTGGACAGCTGGAAAATGGATGGTCGCGATATCAGTTTGCTCATCGGCGGACCAGAGGGCCTTGCCCCGGCATGCTGTGAACTGGCCGAACAACGCTGGTCACTCTCCCCGCTTACTCTGCCGCACCCACTGGTACGCATTATCGTTGCCGAATCTCTGTACCGGGCCTGGTCTGTTACCCAGAACCATCCCTACCACAGAGAATAATCCATGCCGATTAAGCGTCAGACCATTCGCGACCACACGGCTGAGGCAAATCTGTTTGCCCGCCGGGCAGTGATTGCCGGGTTGGTAGTATTTGCCCTGCTGGCAATGGTTGTGAGTAATCTCTACTTTCTGCAGATAGAGCACTTTGAGGATTATCAGACCCGCTCAAACGGCAATCGGATTAAAGTATTGCCCATTGCCCCTAATCGCGGACTCGTCTACGACCGTAACGGCGTATTACTGGCAGAAAACCGGCCGGTATACAGCCTGGAAATTATTCCCGAAAAAGTCGATAACCTCGAGCATACGCTCATTTTTTTGCAGGCGCTGATGGGGATCACCGATGATGAGGTGGAAGATTTCAAACAGTCCCTGCGCGGACAACGCCGTTTTAAGCCTGTAGCGCTTCGCACCCGGCTAACGGAAGAAGAAGTGGCTCGCTTTGCCAGCCGCAGCCACCGTTTTCCCGGCGTTTCCATTGAGGCGCGCCTGGCCCGTTACTATCCGTACAAAGAAACCCTCACCCATGCGCTGGGCTATGTGTCTAAAATTAATAAAAAGGACCTGCAAAAAATCCAGGAAGCCGGTGAAGAGGCCAACTACGCGGCCACCTACGACATTGGCAAACTGGGCATTGAAAAATACCACGAAGACATTCTCCACGGCGAAGTCGGTTATCAGCAGGTAGAAGTAAATAGTCAGGGCCGGATTATTCGCACCCTTGATGTGCAGCCTCCCACACCGGGTCGCGATATTGTGCTGAATATTGATATTCGCCTGCAGCAGGCAGCGCAGGAAGCGCTCAAGGATCAGCGCGGCACTATCATTATTTCTTCCGCGCATACCGGCGGTATCCTGGCGATGTACTCCAATCCCAGTTACGACCCCAATTTATTTGTGCATGGGATCAGCAGTAAAAATTACTCTGCACTGCTCAACTCGCCGGACCGGCCGTTGATTAATCGTGCCACACAGGGGCAATATCCACCGGCTTCAACGGTTAAACCGCTACTGGGATTACTGGGTCTGGAAACCGATACGGTAACACCCGAATACTCGATTACCGATACCGGACAGTACCGCCTGCCCAATGTCTCCCATGTGTGGCGCGACTGGCGTAAATGGGGCCACGGTGAGGTAAACCTGACCCGCGCGGTGGAGGTGTCCTGCGATACCTATTTTTATGATCTGGCCTACGAAATGGGTATTGATAGCATCAGTGATTACATGTCGGAGTTCGGCTTTGGTGATTACACCGGTATCGACCTATACGAAGAGAGCGACGCCAATATGCCCAGTCGTGGCTGGAAACGCGCGCGCTTTAATCAGCCCTGGTACATCGGCGATACCATTGCGGTAGGCATTGGCCAGGGATACTGGACAACGACGCCAATCCAGCTGGTTCATGCTACCAATGCACTGGTTAATTACGGGGCCCGGTTTGTACCGCAGATCCTGCAGGGTTACCGCGAGGCCGATGGTACCATGCAACCTGAGCCACTTAAATTTTTGCGCCCCATCGATATTGTTAACCGCGAGAACTGGGATGTGATCCAGAACGCTATGTATCAGGTGGTCAACGGCGAAGTGGGCGGTGCTCGCTTTGCCTTTGCCGACACCCCGTATATTTCAGCCGGTAAAACCGGTACCGCCCAGTTATTCTCGGTCGCTCAGGGCGAGGAATATGAAGAAGAAAAAGTCGACGAGCGCCTGCGTGACAACGCTATGTATATTGGCTACGCACCTTATGATAAACCGGAGATAACCGTGGCAGTGGTGCTGGAAAACGCCGGTGGCGGTAGTAAAAATGCAGCCCCCATGGCGCGATTGATGATGGACGCCTATTTT
>JAYZXK010000538.1:0-5498 GCA_036141415.1 Pseudomonadota bacterium | reverse complement strand
TTCCGGCAGCGCGCCACAGTTAATCGCCACAAACGGGTAACCCGAACGGTCGCTGGCGCGATGAATTGCGTTTGCTAACAGCTCTTTACCCGTACCGCTGGCGCCGGTTACCAGCACACTGACTTCCCGCTTGGCAATGCGGTATGCCTGATCGAGTACGTGTAACATTTCGGGTGAGCGGGTAATGATTTCCTTACACCACTCGCCCGGCTCAGCGGCTTTTGAATGCTGTAGCGCCTTGCCCAGCAAATCGCGTAATTTATCGTGATCCACCGGTTTGGTTAAGAAGCCAAAGACGCCGCGCTGGGTCGCTTCAACGGCATCGGAGATGGTGCCGTGGGCCGTCATCAGGATGACCGGAATATCGGAACGGATGGCCATAATTTCTTCAAACAAACTGAGGCCGTCCAGGCCCGGCATTCGCAAGTCACTTAATACCAGATCAAAGGTGCCGGTATTAATTTTTTTGAGGGCTGCCTGACCATCTTCTACCGCAGTTACCTGAAACCCCTCGCTTTGCAGGCGAATGGTCATTAACCGTAACAGGCTTTGGTCGTCATCAACCAAAAGAATATGCGATGGCTGCTCTGCGTTATCACTCACTGCTGTGTCTCCTCTTCCTGACTCATCAGGTTTGATTCGATATTGAGTAATGCCTCAAGCTGGGCTTTTAACTCGTTAATTTGGTTTTCCTGGGCCTCAATGGTTTTATCCTGGCCGTTATTCATTTTGCTCAGGAGCGTCACCGCCGACTCAAACTCCAGCATGTGTTCACTTGGCTCGTAAATAATCGCTCTCATGCGCTGCTGATTGGCCGGCGATAACGCTGGCAGCAGCTGTTCAAACCAGTGCTGAGCGCGTAACCTGGCTTTATAAGGTGTATTTACCGGCTGCGACAAAATCACTTTTTGCAACAACAGGTCCGGGCTATCGCCGAGCTGTTCTATCAGCGACTCTCGCTTTGGCCAGGTCATCTGGTCAACCTGCGCCCAGTAATCGAGCCAGAAGCCTAAATCACAGCGGGCCGGATCTAACTGCACCCCTGACTGAAAAACGCAATCACTGGGAGTCGTCTCCATCGCCGGTTGATAGTTGTCAGACTGAGTCTGTGATTCCTTTTCCGGTGTTAACGTACAACCGGTTAAAATAAGAGCTGCGCTCAGGGCAGCAAAGTGCTTCATTGTTATTGGTCTTCCTGCTGAGGGATTACAACCCGAAAACACACTTCGGCGTAATCTACGTCAATCACATTTACTTCTCCGTGCATAATCCTGGCGCAATCCGCCACAATGGATAATCCCAGTCCGGTGCCGATAACGTTATCGTTGCGGGCACCATCGCCCCGCACAAAGGGTTCAAATAAATTACTAATTTTTTCCGGCGCTATTTTGTTGCCGTGGTTTGCTACGTCGATGAGCGCGATATCATCTTCAACAGCCACCCGGATGTAAATAGTTTTGTCCAGCGCGCCATGCGCCACCGCATTAGACAACAAGTTATCAAAGATGCGTCGCAATAGCTCAGCGTCTGCGCTGATCGTGGTAGTTTCAATATTTACCGCTAATTTATGGTTCTGCAACGCCAGTTGATAATCTTCGATACACTGACTAACCATTTGTTCCACATCCACACGGGTAAAACTGGCCTGAGCTTGTTGCAACAGCAGATTGTAGTCCAGCAGTTTCTCAATCAACGTGTTTAACCGCGTAGTACTGCTGGCCAGTAAACTCATCACTTCTTGCTGGGGCTCGGATAAAACCCCTACCGTACCATCGGTAAGTAATGCACACCCTTCCTTTATACTCGCCAGAGGGGTTTTTAATTCATGGGCAGCATGTCTGAGCAACGCGGTACGAATATGTTCTAACTGTGCCAGGCGCTCACCCAACCAATGCAGATCTTTCTCTACGCCCACCAGTTCTTTTGGTGCCCGGGTCGACAGCGGGGGGAGTCTGCCCTGTTGCCTGGCAAGCATGCGGATGACTAATTTTAACTTGCGTACCGGATTAATAACCAGTTGACTGCCTAATAAAATCAGCGCCAGGGATACAGAAACCAATAACGCGCTCAACCAGTACTGTTTAGCCTGCATGTTTGCCACGTCCTGACGTTGTAATATTAGTCGCGCTTCAATGGCATCATCCACACTGTCCTGGACATCAACCAGTGCTGTTCGCAAGCGCCCCAGGCCAGGGTTTAATTCAGCTTCACTGGTAAAAGTGGTAAAAGCTTTAAGTTCGGCGAGTACTGCCTTTACCGAATCACACCCGTCTACACTTACCTGAGCATGACAAAGCGCAGCATAGCGCTCGTTAAAACGTACCAGGGCATTGTTTACCAGCCCACTGGCAACTTCGTTCTTTAGTACCTGGTACTGACGCAAAGCGCGCTCCAGCACTACACTGGCACTTTCAAGTTGTTGCACTTTGGAGACAATACCCGCGATTCGCTGAGTTTCATCAATAGTCATCCGGCTGACTCTGGTTAAGTCAGTGTGACTTTGCCACAACAATGCAGCCAACGGGATGAGAGCAACTAAAAAACTGCCGATAATGAGCTGACGTAACGAGCCTAAACGCAAGAGCGAACCACTATTAATTAAACGTGACGCAAGCATCGCATAGCGTTGAGAGTTCGACAACGTGTTAACGCCTATTTGGCAAATTCACCGGACTAAATGGCTGTGAAACGCGGCTTTATACCGACAGCGACAGTACTTCACGGCCATAATCTGAGCTGATTAACTCGGCTTCACTGATTTTGCCATCTTCGTTAATATCAATGTCACCAAACTCGCGCAGTAAATCGGTGTTTTTTACCGCTTCACGCAGGGTGATAAATCCATCGTCGTCGGAGTCCATCTTTTCCATAAATTCCTGACTGGTTGGGATAGCTGCTGCTGAAAAGGTGGTTACTGCTGCTAAGGCCAAAATAATAGTACGCATGGCTGTCTCCGCTTATTGTCTTTATTCGGTTATGTCACCTGACCAGAGCAGAACTCGTACCAATAATTAATTTCATTTATATTTCAATAGGTTGAGAAAAACCCAAAAATATTTTGCTGTGCTAATAGAGTGTATTTGTTGCCATAAAGCAACAGTCCGTTGTAAGAAGGGTCTGCTTACTCACTATGTACTGTCATTACAGCTAAACCATTTAACCCATAACCAGAACAGCCTCCCTGCTAGCACAATAATTAAAGCCTTCGTCAACTTGTGAAAACCTGATCCATGGATTACTTTTAATGCATTAGTTTGATTGGTAAATGATAATGTGGTTTAAAAAGCATTTATCCTCCGTTGCTGGCCTGTTTTGCATTATTTTGATGCTTGTTCCCACTATGAGTCTGGCAGATATGGAGCCAGTTTCCGGATTTAAAGTGTCCGGCTTCGGCCGTATCGTTGGCGGCTATCTGGATACCAGCGATGCAGCTTATCTGGACTATTCCGATGAAATACAATTTGATAGTCAGTCACTGGCGGCTTTTCAGGCCGACTGGCAAGCAACAGATAAATTCAGTGTCACCACGCAATTGCTGGCTCACAGCAACTCTGACAGAAAATCTGGTGTTGAATGGTTCTACCTGACTTATCAACTTACCGACAACTGGCAGATCCGTGCCGGGAAGCAGCGTACGCCCTTTTTTCACTATTCCGACGTACGCAATGTTGGTTTTGCTTATCATTGGATCAACCCGCCACAGCAGCTTTACAACGGTGTGTTGTTTCCTACCTATGAAGGCGTGAATGTCAATTACCGGTTTGGTAACGAAGAGATTCAGGGATCCGTTGAAGCCTATTGGGGTAGCTTTAACGATGAATACGAAATTGCCGATTTAACAATAAAACCGGATGTCACCAATTTGCACGGGTTCATCGGGCGGATAAGTCGGCAGAATCTGCAGTTTACGCTGGCTTTTCACCGTGGCGATATCGATGTCACCCTACAGGAACTGGAAGACTTCCGTTCAATTTTGCAGTCTGCTGGTTACAGTGTGTCAGCAGATTCCCTGTCACCGAAAGGCAAAGTGGAAGTGTTAACCGCCGGTCTGTCTTATCATAACTTTGATTACTTTGTAGAAGCAGAAGTGATGAAGCTGGTAGGCGAACCCTCGGCATTTCCGGACATGCTCAGCGCTTACCTGACAACCGGCATCTACAGCCCGCCGATGACGTATCATGTTACGGTGGCAACTTCGACAGCCTCTTACCCTGACCCCATTAATGAGATTCCGCTCGGGCTCACGCCAGAGCTAGACTATTTATCGACCACTTACGAATCAATTTTTAACCAGTTTTATCGCGATTCACTGAATAGCTTAGCTATCGGTATACGCTACGATTTTAACGCGCATTTTGCGATTAAAGGCGATATATCCTTGCTACGTGGACAGGACCAACAGCGGGCCTTTTTTGAAGTGAAAAATGCCGACTTTGACAATTCTGCCACGCTCTACCAGGTGGCTGTGGAGTGGGTATTCTGATGAAGCGCCTACTCCTCTTTATCTGCCTGTTGGTTAACAGCATGGTGGTTGATGCGAAAAGTGATGAGCATGTAATGGTGATTACCCATCGCGACTCATCCATTAACAGTATCAGTAAGTCTCAATTGCGAAACCTTTTTATGGGGAATCTGGCATTACCCGACATTACGCCCATTGCCCTGTCTCCCGGAGAAATGGGCCGTTCCATTTTTAATATCAGAGTGATAGGGCTCACTGAGTCACGGATCCAGGCTTACTGGGCACAAATGCGTTTCAGCGGTCGGCAACAGCGGCCCGACACCGCAAGTAGCATAAATGAGCTGATATTAATGATAGAGTCATCAACAAACACTATTGGGTACCTGCCGGAAGGCACGCCATTGCCAGAAGATATCAAAGTGATTTATCGCAGTTCCACGCCGTAACTAACCCGCCTGACGCTGATAGTCTGGCTGACGCCTGATATCCGCTAGTGGCCGGGGTTTACTGAACAGATATCCCTGTACCGTATCGCAACCCAATGATTTAAGGTATTCCCACTGCGACGGCGTTTCCACACCTTCGGCACAGATCTTTAGTGACAGTCGCCGCGCCAGGTCAATAATCGAGATGGTCACCAGTCGGCTGCGTTCTGAGCTATCCAGTTCCATAACAAACTGACGGTCAATTTTGAGGGTATCGATAGTGATCCGGGTCAGGTAACTTAACGAAGAATAGCCTGTTCCAAAATCATCCAGCGCAATGGTACAACCGAGGTTATGCAAACGCTTAAATAACGACTCACTGGACTCAAAGTTATCAAGATAAGCAGACTCAGTCACTTCAAATTCCACGTTCTCCGGGTTAACCGAATGCGCCCGAAAAGCATTATAAATCCAGTCAAAAAGCTCGCTGTGGCGTAAATCGTGTACCGATAAATTGATTGCCAGGCGAATTTTTGGCGAATAAATGCTGATCAGTTCAGCCAGTTCCTGACTGGCCTGATTGAGTACCCACTGAGTAATCGAAGTAATTT
>JAYZXK010000537.1:0-3337 GCA_036141415.1 Pseudomonadota bacterium | reverse complement strand
TGACCCAACGGGAATTGGCCTGGCTCGGCTTGCTGTTTACCCACCTTAAAGATGAAGAACAAGCATTCCAGAATACATTTAGCTTACCTGAGCAATTGTGTTTTGATGCTGCAAAACAGTTACTTACTATTAAAGGCATCGAAATTAAGCTAACGGCTACGCCTTATTACTATTACCTGTGGTACGCACAAAAGCGTATGCAGTCTGAAGACGGCTGGGTGCTTAACCCGATTACGACAAAAGCTGACCACGAACTGGCCGCAGAACTGATTGATTTAATGGAGCGATATGGCGGCCATGGAAAGGCTATTAACGACCTCGCCCGCAACGGATTAACCGCTAAAAAGTTAGATCAGAATCGCAACAAAATTAAAGACGAAATGATCGCTGTGTTGGGCGAAGAATTGGCCTCACCTTTCTTATTTGAAGGTCAAAGAGAGCCAACGTCGCTGCGCTATCTGTATCGGATCCAAGCGCCGAAAGAAAAATTTAAAATAATCTAATTCTCTGAAAATAAATAACTTTTTATTTTAGAGATATCTCATTTTATTTTCAGATATCCCTGTCACATGGTTGTCATTGAGGTTTTGCAGACTCGCCGCAACTTTCTTATGCGTTGGAGAATTTCATGCAACCACGTTGTTACCTTACCGTCTCGGTAATGGCCGCTCTGGGCCTTTTTGTACCCTCGTCTGAAGCTCAGCAGATGAACCAGGATGATAGTCAGCAAATTGAAGAGGTCGTTGCATTAGCCTCACCCATTAAAGACAGCCAGACGGCGGCAATCGAGGCCAAGCGTGTGGCATCCAATGTGATGGAAGTCATTGCTGCCGATACCATTGGCCGTTTTCCCGATCAAAATCTGGCGGACTCGCTTGGTCGGGTACCTGGTCTGGCCATTGAACGGGATCAGGGACAGGCACGTTATATTAACTTCAGGGGCATGCCTTTTCGTTACACGGCTATTGGCTTTGATGGCATAGATGTACCGGGGGCTGAAAATGGCCGAATCCCGCGCTTTGACTCGTTCCCATCAGTGATCACCCGTCGCATTGAGGTAAATAAAGCCGTGCTGCCGTCAATGACCGGTGAGGCTGTGGCCGGGTACGTCAATATCGAAACCTTTAACCCGTTCGACCGTGAAGGCTTTACCGCCGACCTCGATGTAGGCCTGGGCGAGCAGCAACTGGGTGGCGGCGACGTAGAGAAGCTGGGATCACGTTTGTCTTTTTCTAACGACCACTTCGGCATCATGGCGTTTTATTCAAAAAACAGTCGTGAGCAGATTACCGATAACCGCGAATATGATTTAGCTGCTGATGGCGCGGTTAACAGCATTGATATGCGCAGTTATAAAATAACCCGTGAAGACGAAGCCTACGGTGGACGACTGGAGTATCGTTCGGGCAATGGTACGCGGTTCTTTGTATCCAGCCTGTATTCTGAATTTACCGATCTGGAGCAGCGAAATCAGTACGTGTTTAACTTTGCTACTTCGCCAGTTGGGCCGGTAGTAGAAAATGCGCCGGTCTACATTAATCGGCTGTTACAAGACGGTGAGTACAGCAACTCAACGCAAACCACCACACTGGGCAGCGACTTTCTGGTAGCGGGCTGGGATGTGGCGCTACGCTATAATTTCACTGCCACCGAGTTTGCATCGCAACTGCCTATCATTTACCAATCGGGATTAGATTTTCTGAACGGTTACGAAGCCGATATTCACCTGGTCGACCTGGATATCACTAACATTGAAGATCCTATCATTACGTCGGCAACGCCTGTCGATGAAATCGTCTATGGGCCCAGCTCAACCTATGCGTATAAGATCAATTCACCACTGAACGTTGACGCGGATAAAATCAAGCTGGATGCCAGTAAAGATATGTCGTTCCTGGGGTTACCCTCAACGTTATCCATAGGCGGCGAATATAATCAGCGCGAAGCAAAAGGTGAGAACCTGGTAGAATTTGACGTGTTGGCTTTTATTCCGGCTCTCGGTGGTACGGACCTGGATGTAAACAGCTTTCTGACTAACCAACGCTGGCAGTCCAATACTTCCAACAGCATTAATGCCAACTACTGGGACAATGCTGGTTTGCGTGCGGCCTGGGAGGCCTCGGGGGCTGAATTATTCCCGGCGGCATCGGCCGATGAGCGCACCCATATTGAAGAAGACATCACAGCAGTGTATGCCATGATGGACTCGCAGTTTAACTGGGGCAATATTGTATATGGCGTACGTGTAGAACAAACGGATTACTCCTCTGTTGGTACCCTTATCGACAGTGAAACCGGTGAGCAAAATCCGGTGGACTACAGTGATGACTTCACTAACGTATTGCCGAGTGCACACTTAAACTACAATATTAATGAAAATACCATTGCCCGACTGTCGTTCTCAACGGGCGTAAACCGACCGAACTATCAGGAATGGCGTGCGGCCGCGAGTATTAACCCAACCACAACACCCGCCACGGTTAGCGGCGGTAACCCGTCACTGGCAGCCGAAGAGTCTTATGGGCTGGATGGTACGCTGGAATATTACTTTGCACCGGCCAGTATTGCTTCTGCGTCGGTATTCAGCCGTTTTGTCGATAACGTTATCTACACCGACGTGCAAAACGTTGATGGCGCTATCTACGGCGGTCAAGCTGGCGAAATCTGGGAGCTTTCCGGTCCGGTTAACGGCTCCGACGGTAAAATAACCGGTATTGAGCTGAATCTGATTGCCATGGCCGAAGATTTTGTACCGGCGCTGATGGGCTGGGGGGTTAGCGTTAACGCTACCTTCGTTGAATCAGAATTTCAGACTATCCAGGGCGAAACGCTGGATTTACCCGGCACGTCTGATCTGATTTATAACGCCTCGTTATTTTATGAAGACTATGGCTTGTCTGCCCGACTGAACTACCAGTATCGCGACGAATGGATCTCACCTATTGAAGATCCCAGTGAATACTGGGGGGAGCAGAGCCGTCTGGATTTCAATGTGCAGTACATTCTGCCCGAAGATCTCACCGGTCCGGTATCGGCCACACTCTACTTTAATGCCAACAACCTCACCGATGAAACGGATTTACGCTATGCCGGTAATAACACGGTGAATCAGTCTGAAAGTTATGGCCGTCGTTTTTTAGTTGGCTTACGCCTGAGCTACTAACCCTAATTTATAACCACCAATCCGGGTTGCCGTTGGCAGCCCGCGGAGACTCATTATGAAGAAATTTACTGGAGTAATATCCGTTGTAACCGCCGCATTAACCATGAGTTTTAATGCCCTGGCGCTGGATGCAGAAGTCACTGTTGACCGTGACAGCGGTCATTATGTTTTAAG
>JAYZXK010000536.1:0-5432 GCA_036141415.1 Pseudomonadota bacterium | reverse complement strand
GCGACCGCACATCAGCCATCCCAGGCACCTGCGGAACTTTATATCATCATTGATGATATGGGTTATCGTGCCACCGACGAACGGGCATTTGCGCTGCCTGAAGCAGTGACTTTTTCCATTTTGCCCCATACACCCCAGGGTAAGGCCTTTGCTAAGCGAGCACATGCCCAATCCCGTGATGTAATGCTGCATCTGCCAATGGAAGCGCAATCCGACAAACCGCTGGGGCCCGGAGCCATCACCTCTTCGATGTATGCCAACGAAATTACCGCAACCTTTGAGGCTGCTCTTGCCTCGGTTCCTTATGCTATTGGCGTTAACAATCACATGGGCAGTGTACTCACGGCCTCGGGCCAGGCGCTACAACCGCTGATGAATGTGATTAAACACACCGGGTTGTTTTTTGTTGATAGTCGCACCACGCGCTTTACCGTGGCCCAACAGGTGGCCCGTGAAAAACAGATCCCCAATGCCAGACGTCACGTGTTTCTGGATCATGAACAAACCGAAGACTTCATGAATGAGCAGTGGCAGCGGGCGATTGCGTTAACCCGTAAGTACACCAAAGTGATTATAATTGCTCATCCCCACCCGGGAACCATCGAGTTTCTGCAGGAAAAACTCGCTAACCTGCCGGCACAGCACTTCGCGCTTAAATCAATGCACGACTACTTTGCTAAACCTGACACACCGCAACGTGAATACGCCAGCAGCACTCAGGTAAGTGTTGCCGCGCCTAACTAAGTAATCGCTCTTAGCAAGGTTTTAAGCTATTACCCTATGTCATTCGTCGTAATTTGCCGCTAATTGCATGAAGATCGTTGATGGGATCTTGAAAAAACTCAGGGATGTTATATTATAACATCAGTTAAAGGTAAGGTAGTTATGCAATCACCCATCGACAATCCAACATTTTTAGACCGGCTTGGGATCTGGATCTCAAGTCTGTGCGCTTTGCATTGTCTGGCGATCCCGCTGCTGCCATTGCTGGCTTCCAGTATGTTTGGCCAAACCTGGTTTGAACGGACTATTTTAAGTCTGTCTATTCTTATCGGTAGCGTCGCGCTTATCAGCGGTGCCGTGCGCTACCATGGTAAATACTACCCGTTGTTGCTACTGCTAAGTGGCGGGGTGATTTACTGGTTCAAAGACATGTTTGGTGAGTCCGGCGAGCCTTTTACTATCGCTTTTGGCGCCGGCCTGATTATTCTCGGCCACTGGCTAAACCTGCGATTGTGCCGAAAGTGTCGATGCTGCAAAGGCAAAGTGGTTTCTCAGCATCTGGCCAGTAATCACCGCTAAGGTTATTCCCCGGGGTTAAGTACCTGTCGGGCTATGTTCGGCACATTGGTAAAAATCCCATCCACGCCCCAGGTTTTCAACATCAGCATATCCTCAGGGTAATCCACGGTATACACCAGTACTTTTAAACCTGCCTGACGGGCTTCTTTTACATAGAACTCATCCACTACATCCAGTGCCATATGGAGCGAAAAGGCATCCAGATCATGGGCGAAACCCAACCCATTCTCGGGATAGGTAGCAGTGAGTGCGCCAATGTGCACCTGCGGCCAGGCGGCCTTAATCTGACGGATCCAGCGGTGATTGAATGAAGAGATAATCAGGTTCTCAGCCGGGAAGCCGCTCTGAGCAAGGCCCTGGCGAATTTTCTCCAGCCAGCTATCCACATTACTCAGGTGTTTAATTTCCACATTAAGCACGGCGTCTGCGGGCAGAATTTCGAATACCTCTGCCAGATAGGGGATGACTTCACCATTGCCGGCATCCAGACTACGCAGGTATGAAAGCGGATGGCTGGTAACCATGCCCTTGCCGTTAGTAGTGCGGTTTAACCAGCGGTCATGAATAATGACAATTTCATCTTCGACCTGATAAACATCGAGTTCGATACCCGTTGCCTGTTGTGTCATGGCCAGTGAAAACGCGGCCAGAGTATTTTCAGGTGCTGCTGCGCTGGCGCCGCGGTGACCTAAGATCCACATAACGATTACTCATTGGTGGCAGATGCTGATTTATGGGTGTTTACTGTTTCATAAATTGACGCTGAGGTCACTAAAATTCCGCCCAGCAGGGTCTGCCATCCCGGCGACTCGTTAAGCAGGATAATGGCAAAAATCACCCCATAAAAAGGCTGCATACAGGCGATTAGTGAAAAGGTTTTGGCACGCAGGTGGGCCAGGCTATTCGCCACGAGCGCATGAGGCAGCGCCGTAAATGCCGTACCCAGTGCCAGCAGCAACAACCATACGCTGGTGTCCTGCCGGGTACTTGTCAGGTCACTAAACGGTAGCAGGCATAAAACGATAATCAGCGTTTGCCAGGCCATGGAACGGGCACCGCTATAGTGAGAAAAGTACTTTCTTAAGGATAGGTTTCGTACTGCATAAAGGACTGCTGAAATCACACCAAGTCCCACGCCAAGCGTTACATCATTATCCAACGATATCTCAGGCACAATTAACACGATACCGATAACAACCACCAGTGCGCTGAGCATGTCCTGCCAGGCCAGTCGGGTTTTCTCAAACAGCGGCTCAAGTAATACGGTAATCACCGGAAAAGTGAACATGGCAATCATCCCTACCGAGACACCAGCGTACTGCATGGAAGCAAAATAGGTGGCCCAGTGAGCCGCCATCAGCACGCCAAGCCCAACGGCAATAAAATAATCGAGGCGGCGTTCAAGACGCAGATGCTCTCTGCCAGCCCTGACGAATAAGCACAAGGCAAGACAGGCAAACAAACTTCGCCCCAACGTAATGTCGATGGCGTTTAGCGGGATGATATTTGAAAAGAGCCCGGTACCCCCTAAAAGCACTACCGCAAGGTGAAGGGTAACAAGGCTCTTTTTAACGGGATCCATTAATCAGCGGCAGGGGCTGTTTTGGTCGCAAAAGGCTGGCCTAACCGGGTAACCTGCTCAAGGGCCAGATCGGCAAAGTCGACCTTATCCGGCTCAAAACACACCACAATGGTTGAGCCCAGCTTAAACTGACCAAGTTCTTCACCTTTGGCCAGGGATACCCCTTCGTCGCCTTCGTAGCGCCAGTGAGTGACATGCTTACCGGCTGGCGGGGTAACGGTACCGGCCCATACGGTATCGATACTGGCTACAATGGTTGCACCCACCAGCACAATGGCCATTTTGCCTACTGGTGTATCATAAATGGTGACTACCCGTTCGTTGCGGGCAAACAAGCCCGGTACATTTTCTGCCGTCAGCGGATTCACTGAAAACAGTTCGCCGGGCACATACACCATGTCGGTAAGCTTGCCTTCAATGGGCATATGGATACGGTGGTAGTCCTTGGGCGACAGATAGATGGTAGCAAACTTACCGCCTTTAAATGGCTGGGCCAGATCCGGGTTGCCGCCCAGTAAAGCTGATAAGGTAAATTTGTGGCCTTTCGCCTGGATAAGATCTTCGCCAACAATGTCACCAAACTGGCTGACGGTGCCGTCTACGGAATGACAGAGTACGTTGTCATTTTCCTCAATAGGACGTACACCGGGCTTTAACGGGCGGGTAAAGAAAGCATTAAAGGTGCGGTAGTCCTCTGGCTGAGAGTACATTGCCTCGTCCATGTTGACCTTAAACTGTTTAATAAACAGCTTGATTAGCCAGGTGGTCAGGGCGCCTGCTTCTGCGGCGGCCAGTTTACCCACTAACCGGGAGATAAGGTGTTTAGGCAGTACATACTGCAGGTTGACTTTAAACCAATTCAACAAAGTGAATGCTCCTAATTACATGTTGTCTGGCACAGCCTGAGGGCTATTTGCGCCTAATGGTGCCTATTGTAGCCGATTTTGCGGGGAAACATACCAACATAAGGTTATGGTTCATCAGGGTTTGATATAAGACGGTTCGCATATGCCGGGCGCTGCTCGGCCATGGCGGCGATGATCCGGTGGTAATTATCATAGCGCTGCTGATTGATTTTACCCTCTTCCACGGCCTGACGAATGATACAGCCCGGGTCGTTGAGGTGCTTACAGTCGCGGAATTTACAACCGCCCAGGTAATCTCTGAATTCCACAAAGCCCCAGGTAATGCGTTCCTGAGGCAGGTGCCATAAGGCAAATTCACGGACGCCGGGAGAGTCGATCAACTCCCCACCGGAAGGAATGGGTAATAATTTTGCGGCGGTAGTTGTGTGTGTCCCTAAACCTGAGTTTTCGGAAATCTCACCCACTAATTCGTCGGCATCGGGCAGTACCTGATTGATGATACTCGATTTGCCCACCCCGGATTGACCCACAAACACGCTGGTTTTATCGCGTAAGCGTTCATGAAGCTCAGCAATGCCTTCGCCACTTTTGCAACTGGTAAGCAATAACTCGTAGCCAAGCTCCTGGTAGATGGCCAGGGAGGCACTCACGGTTTCACGTTCTTCTTCACTTAACAGCTCGACTTTATTAAGCACCAGTAAGGGCTTGATGTCGGTGTCTTCACAGGCCACCAGATAGCGGTCGATAATGTTCAGCGACAATTCCGGCTTTACTGATGACACCACGATAATCTGGTCGATATTGGCGGCAATGGGTTTAACGCCATCATAAAAATCCGGGCGGGTCAGCACGGTGCGCCGATCCTGTACAATTTCGATAACCCCGCCTATATTTTCGTCGGGGACTTCGGAACGGGCAAACAGCACCTCATCGCCGCACACTACTGATTCGATGGTGCGACGAATATGACAACGAACCACGTTGCCTTCGGTGTCCTGAACATCGGCTTGTTTACCAAAACGACCAATTACCCGGCCAGCCAGCAATGAGGATAAATCAGGGGATGATTGCTGTTTGCGAGACAGACGTTTCTGGCGGTTTGCCGCTACCTGCCGCTTTTGTCGATGGGATAATTTGGGTTTCTTGGCCACGCCGTTCTCGAAGTTTGCGTTTTAGGCTGTGCATGATACCTTTTGTGCACTTTATGTGTCACCTCTTGAGAGAAAATAGGCAAGGTTAATGGCAAAAAACAATGACAACCTGGTGTGGATCGATATGGAAATGACCGGTCTGGACCCTGAAACCTGTAAAGTACTGGAAATTGCCACTATTGTGACGGACCCTCAGCTAAACGTTATTGCCGAAGGGCCGGTGATTGCCGTGCACCAGAGCGATGCAATTCTGGATGGCATGGATGAGTGGTGTACCCGGGTACATGGCGAGAGTGGCCTTACTCAGCGTTGTCGTGACAGTGAGTTTGATGAGGATGCCGCGGCCAAACAAACCATTGCCTTTTTGGCTCAGTACGTTGATGCTGGCAAATCGCCGCTGTGTGGCAACACGATAGGTCAGGATCGTCGTTTTATGGTGAAATACATGCCGGAGTTGGAAGCGTACTTCCATTATCGCAATGTCGATGTCAGTACCATTAAAGAGCTGGTTCGCCGCTGGAAACCGGAAGC
>JAYZXK010000535.1:0-7427 GCA_036141415.1 Pseudomonadota bacterium | reverse complement strand
CACCACAGTTAATTGATAATGCCGCCTTAGGGCGGCATTCGCTTGCTTAAGCGGCAAAAAGTGCCGGGTTAATCCTGTCGGATTAATTCACAGAGAGTGTTCGGATGTATTCATTGGGTGAGTTGTGAAATTAAAATCGTTATGTGAAGAAATCGCTACCATCGACTCTGTCGACGACATCAAAGCATTTAAACAACTGGTGTCACAAAGCTACGAATGGTTAGAGTCAACCTTTACACTGCAACCCATCGACGAACTGGTGACCGGGCGCGCAATATTTATTGATACGCTGTTGCAACGCTTATGGACACTTTACGGCCTGGCGAATGAAAGAGGCCTGGCGCTTTGTGCCGTTGGAGGTTATGGTCGCGGCCATTTACAGCCCTACTCCGACATCGACCTGCTGATTGTCAGTAAAAAACCTCTTAAGCGTGACGTACAGGAAAAAGTCGGCCAGTTTATTACCATGCTATGGGACATTAAACTTGATGTCGGTCAGTCGGTACGCACCATCAAAGAAACGGTAAAGCTTGCCAGGGATGATATTTCCATTGCCACTAATCTGGTGGAAAGCCGCATGCTGAGTGGCTGCGACCAAACCTTTGTGGACATGTGGCACGCCGTCAACGAAAAAGACACCTGCTGGACCAGCAAAGCCTTCTTTGCCGCCAAGTACGATGAGCAAAAAGCCCGACATGCTAAGTTTAATGGCACGTCTTACAACCTTGAACCGAATATCAAGGAAAACCCGGGCTGTTTACGCGACATTCAGTCAATTGGCTGGGTCGCTAAAAAACACTTTAAAGAATACGATGGTAAAGGGCTGGTTGGTCACGGCTATTTCACCAAGGATGAACTTGATGAGCTAGTCGAATGCCGTATGTCACTGTGGCGCCTTCGCTTTGCTTTGCATTTGGTGGCCGGACGCAGTGAAAACCGCTTATTATTTGACTATCAGCCAGACGTTGCTGCTATGATGGGCTACGGTGATGACAGTAAAACCGCGGTTGAAAAAATGATGCGGGCCTTTTTCCGCACCGTACGCCGTATAAGCGAACTCAACCAGATGCTGCTGCAGCGCTTCCGCTACGACATGCTGAACCAGACTATTCAGCGTCGCAAAACCATCAATGACGATTTTTGTTTGCTCGACGGCAATATTTCTCCTACGAATAACAACGTTTTTGAATCGCCTGAGGATATCCTTAGATTTCTTAAAACCATTGCGGATAACCCTGATGTTCAGGGCCTGGATACCAACTGTATCCGCCAGTTACGCAATGCCCGTCGTCGTTTCCAGTCGGCCTATTATGTAGAACGAACGGAATGTCGTCAGCTAATTATAGAGCTGTTTAAGCATCCGCATTTCTTTGATTTCGCCTGGGACATTATGCATCAATACGGCATTCTGCAGGCTTACCTGCCCGAGTGGGATCACATTGTGGGCATGATGCAGTTTGACTTATTCCACGCCTATACGGTGGATGAACATACGCATCGACTGGTGAAGCATGTGAACCATTACTTTCAGCCGCACAACACGGAGTTTCCCCGCTGTGGCCGCATAGTGCGGAATTTCGACAAGCCTGAGCTGATTTATATTGCGGCAATCTTTCACGATATTGCCAAAGGCCGTAATGGTGATCATTCTACGCTGGGTGCGAAGGATGTGGCGATTTTCTGCGAAGCTCACGATATTGAAAAGTCCGACGCCGATCTGATTGCCTGGTTAGTAGAAAATCACCTGCTGATGTCGGTAGTAGCGCAACGCAGGGACATCTATGATCCGGATGTAGTAAACGATTTTGCCACGGCCGTACGTAGTCACACGCACCTGAACCTGCTTTATGTACTGACTCTGGCGGATATTCGGGCCACCAACGACAACCTGTGGAACGACTGGAAAGCCTCGCTTTTAAGAGAGCTGTACAGCATGACGCAAAAAGCCCTGGATAATGGCCTGCAATGCGGCGTAACCATGCGCGAACGGGTGGATTCACACAAAGCCAAAGCACTCAAACTGCTGACTACCGCTAAAGCGGATGCCGAGCGACTGGAGACCTTATGGTCGCGCTTCGAAGACGACTACTTTGCTCGCTTTAAGCCAGAGCAAATCAGCTGGCACAGCCAGGCAATTCTGGCCTTTGAGCTCGACCATGAAGCCGGCGAAATGCTGATCAAAACCAATAATGACCTGGCCAAAGGCGGCACGGAGTTATTGTTATACGGCGAAGACCGACCGGCTCTGTTTGCCCAGATCGCATCGGTACTCGATAGCCGTAATTGCTCCATCCATGATGCGCATATCGCCGTGACCCGCGACGGTCATGTGTTTGATAGCATCCTGATTCTGGAAAATGACGGTTCGCGCATTGAGGGCGAATCGCGACTGCGTTCAATTGAGCAGGCCATTGCCGAGCAATTATCTAAACCCGGACGCAGTCATAACAATACCCGCAAGCTTTCCCGCCAACACAAGCAATTGGATGTGCCGGTTAAAGTGCGTTTTTATTCTTCCCAGGATGATGCCACATTAATTGAGCTGGAAGCATTGGACGCGCCGGGAATTCTTGCTAAAGTCGGTCACGCTTTCGTAGACTGCAATCTCACATTAAAATTAGCCAAAATTGCCACAATCGGTGAACGCGCAGAAGACGTATTTATCGTATCGAATGAGCATGGCAAAGCCCTGACGCCGGAAGAACAGACGACGCTTAAAAAGCGGATATTGTTTAAACTCGATCAACTTGAAGATATCAACATACCATGACTGAATTAAAAGCCATTATTGAAGCGGCCTTCGAAGACCGCGCAAGTATCACACCTTCCGCTGCCCCTGCTGAAGTAAAACAAGCAGTGAGCGATGCCATTGCCTTACTCAACAGCGGCGAAGCACGTGTGGCCGAAAAAATTGCCGGTGAATGGGTTGTTCACCAGTGGCTGAAAAAAGCCGTATTGCTGTTTTTCCGCCTGCACAATAATGACGTAATGGAAGGCGCAGAGAGCCGTTTCTACGATAAAGTGCCACTGAAATATGCCGATTACAGTGCCGAGCAGTTTGCTGCTGACGGCGTTCGTATCGTGCCACCAGCGGCTGTACGTACCGGTTCTTTTGTGGGCAAAAACGTTGTGGTAATGCCTTCATACGTTAATATCGGCGCGTTTGTTGACGAAGGCACCATGGTTGATACCTGGGCTACTGTTGGCTCATGTGCACAAATTGGTAAGAATGTTCACTTATCTGGTGGTGTTGGCATTGGCGGTGTTTTGGAGCCATTGCAGGCTAACCCAACCATTATCGAAGATAACTGCTTTATCGGCGCGCGCTCTGAAATTGTTGAAGGCGTTATCGTTGAGGAAGGCGCAGTTATTTCGATGGGCGTGTACATCGGCCAGTCTACCCGTATTTATGACCGTGAAACCGGCGAAGTACACTACGGCCGCGTACCAGCTGGTGCAGTTGTTGTACCGGGCAACCTGCCCAGCAAAGATGGTAAATACAGCCTGTACGCTGCCATCATCGTGAAAAAGGTTGATGCAAAAACCCGCGCTAAAGTAGGGATCAACGCCCTGTTGCGTGGCGCTGAATAAGCATTTAGCGGTTACTCTGCAAAGGCGCCTGATGGCGCCTTTTTACTTTAGGCTATGCCGAAATCGCCTTTGACTTACCATACCGACGTATTTTGTTAGCAAGCGGCTTTTCGAAAAAATAAAACGATAAGTGAGAAAGCAACAACGTAATAAACAATGCTAAGCCTAGTCTTATGTACATGTTTATATCAGTTATCGATACGAAATATGCCAATACAGGGTAATGCAATAAGTAAAAGCCGTAGGAAACTTTACCAAGATAAACAAAAAACTGGCTGTTTAAAACTGACATACTGGTCGAATTTAAAATTACACACAGAAACACGCTGTATACCAGTAGCCAGGTCAATGGGTCACCCCATGTTTTCCAAAAGAAATCTTCGGTATATATCAAACCAACCATACTTCGAAGTTCAGGCAGATTGAGACACAACAGGATAAGTACGGGTAACCCAAACCAATTGGCCGCTTTATGTGCCGAAACCGAATCTTTTATTTTGTCAAAGACAAAGGCAGAAACAAGCCCCAGGAAGAAAGCAAATCCGTAAGTAGAGATAATGCCTAACAGCTTTGGTTTCACAAAAAAATAAAAATAAGCACTGGGTAAAACGGTAAGTAGCGCGTAAAGAATTAGGACATAAGTGCTAAAACCGGATTTATACAATCCCCAAAAGCCAATGAAAACGACATAAAACTGGACTTCTACGGGTATAGTCCAAAAAATGTACGGGGCTTTAATAAGCATAAAAGCTTCAACAGTTCGATTGAACTCGGTAAACATAAAAGGGTATATAGAACTGCCACCTTCGAGTTTAGTGATCAGCACAGAAATAATTAATAGGGTGAAATACAGAGGCAAAACACGACCAATCCTCGCGAATGCATACCGTTTGATGTTAACTCTACTGAACTCTTCATGGATATATAACTGAGTCATCAAAAATCCGCTAAGGAGAAAGAAAAGCATAACACCGGTTTGCCCAAAACCATTCCCCAGAAACGTTGGTAACAGTGTTTCATTCGCCGCATGGGAAACAAACACAATTAGCGCGGCAAAGCCTCTTAATCCAGTGAGTTTGTGAAAATACTGCATATTACTACTTACATTTTAATATTTAATTTTTGGCTTAATAGGGGGTTTAAATGGTGTTTAGCCAATTTACACGTTGGAACCTGCGTTAGTTATAAACCCATCTACTCCAATTTTGAGCAATTCATAGAAGGCACTGGCCAAAAAGCATCTACATAGATGAATATGCCTGTAGTACGACTTTAGCTACGGCTTCTGATGGTAAACACTTATAGCATCATAGCTGCTTGTTGTCTTCAATTAGCAATGTTCCCGCGTTACTGCTAAGGTTAATCAATAATCAAGGTGTTAACACCTGTTTCGTGATGTCTGGCAGGACAAGGAGTACTGCGTAGCATTGGTCGATGGCTAAAATTAAGGAAGATACTATGCGATTACCACAAATCGTCAGCGCCACATCATTCGCGCTGCTACAGGCATTCAGTCAGGACGCTAACGCCTTTTCTGGAACTACTGAAACCACAAAATACTGTGTTGACGAAGACTGCAAAACACAACTGCGTAATTTGGTACAACTGGCCAGAAATGGCAGTGGTCGGGCAGCCGCCATTGTTGCCATGGCCTATGCCTCCGGCGATGGCTTTGAGAAAAACCACGAAAAAGCCGAACACTATATAATTCTTGGCGCTCGCTTTCGCGATCCGGTAGCCGCTTATCTGATGGCGGATTGGTTGCGCAATGGATTTGTACTCGATCAGGACATTGCCAAAGCCGATGAAATGCTCGATCTCTCCATTAAATATGGTTATGCGCCGGCCATGTATGATAAAGCACTGAAGATTCTGAAATCCGGCGATAGCGATAAAACGGATCAAGCGGTGGCTTTACTCGAGAGTGCCGCTCAACAACACAATATGCGAGCGATGTTTCTGCTCGCCCGGATGAAAGAAACCGGCACCGGGGCCGCCAAAGATGTAGAAGGCGCCGTGAATTTATTTCAGCGTTTAGCCCGGGCCCGACATCCAGAAGCCATGGCATACCTGAAAGAATTGGCCGAACACTCAGCCAATACTAAGCAGGATTCCGCCATCCTCGCTAAGCTGGAATTAGATAAAAACATAGAAGTTATCGAAGTTACTGGCGAAGCCTTTGAAGTGACACTGGTACTTGATGGCCTGGTGGATACGCTGGTAAGCAGCGGAAAATACGATCAAAATTCAATTGGCAGCCGGATCCGCGGCGTAAGCTGCAATGAGTCTATCAAATGCGGCAGTATAAAACCCAGCGATGACCCTGCAGCCAGCACGGTATGGGAATTAATTTCCGCACGTAAACGCTGGCAGGATTAAATACGTTAGCAACCAGCCCGGGATACTTTTAAGCTGCACTCAAAGAAAAAGCGCCAGATGGCGCCTGTTGCGCTTGAGTCTGCTACATTAATCTTTCTGAACTTCGCGGGATTGCTCTGGTTGCTCTAATTGAACCGGTAATTGTTTATCAGTTGATTTACCAATCCCCTGCCAGTGCTGTTTAGGATTAATAATCACCGGCCGGGTGAGCACCAGGTTATTCGGGTAAGCAATCTCTTCATCATCTTTGGTTATTAAACGCGTGGTGAATAAGTTAATCTCAGCAATATAGCCTTCCATGTAATTATCGCCGTCGATAATGCGAATAAAATTGCCCTTGGTATAAGAGTTCTGAAATAGCAGCACGAAGTATGAGGTGATGTTGCTCAGCAGTGACCAACTGGCAAACAACGCAACCCCAGTGAGCGCAATGATAGACGTAGAAAGTACAATCAGACCGCTAAAATCAACGCCCCACACCAACAACAACACCGCAATGGTGATAACGCCGGTAATTAATCTGGCGGTGTGATAGGTTTTCTTGCGAGCCTCTTCACTCAGTTTACTACTGGTAGCCAGCTTCTCGATTTGTGGCAGAAGTAATCGGTTCACTCCCATAAAGGTAATCAGCACCAGTATGGTTACAATCAAATTGGACATGTAAAACGTTGCCCAGTCGGTTAAACGGCTCATCACATCATTCATAATAAAGCGAATCCTCAGGCGACATGGTGTAAGACCCTGCCAGCGGTCCAAGCTGGCACTAGTCCAACGAAGTGAAAATAATGCTACAGAAACAGCCTCTGTTATACCTTATCAACCTGTTAGGGTACAGAGTCTGCACTTACAACGACGATATCCAAGACGCCGGTCAGCGCCTTGTACGGAAAGTTTAAGCGATCAGTTTATCCTGAATACCTTTGAACCAGTTAAGTACATCCTGTTCGGGTTCCAGTGTTTCCATAGCATCCACTTCCAGCATGTCTGCTACCGGAAAGCCCTGTAATTCAGTTAATAGTTCCTGGCAAATTTTGCCGCCGCCACAATAGGAATCTCCGTAACTGCTGTCGCCTAAGGCGGCTACCGCAAAGGGCTTTTGTTCAAGCAGCGGAAACTGGGTGCGCAGTTCATCAATTGGGAACTCCAAATTTGGCGGTAGGTCGCCGGAGCCGGTGGTTGATGTGATCACTAACAAGGCCTTTGGTTCGGTAAAATCACTGACATCCGGATCTTTAAAGACTTCCGCATCAATGCCTTGATCTTCACAATAAGACTGTACTTCTTCTGCTACGTTTTCTGCATTACCGTAAACCGAACCGACGATGATATTCAGGGTTGCCATGGACCTACCTTACTTTTATTGACTCCAGGTTAAAAACGGCTGCCAGCTTACCAATAACTGCTCTATTTCGCTATCGACTTGCGTCTTAATAGTCAGCCATTCACCGCTAACCGGA
>JAYZXK010000534.1:0-5644 GCA_036141415.1 Pseudomonadota bacterium | reverse complement strand
GCGTTAAACGCCGCGGCTTTACGCCGCTGATTTTGAGCCTGGTACCGCCCAAACGCTCGCACAGTGCGGCAGCACAGGGCGGTATGCAGGCAAGTTTAGGCAATAGCGCCAAGGGCTGGGGCGATAATGAAGATGTGCATTTTGCCGATACCATTCGCGGCAGTGACTGGGGCGCCGATCAAATTGTCGCCCGCATGTTTGTGCATACCGCGCCTAAAGCCGTGCGCGAGCTTGCTGCCTGGGGCGTGCCCTGGAACCGGGTTCAAAAAGGCGATCACAAAAGCGTGATCAACGGCGAGGAAGTCACCATCACCGAGCGCGATGAAGCGCACGGGCTGATCACCGCTCGTAACTTTGGTGGTACTGCCAAATGGCGCACTAATTATGTGGCCGACGGTACCGGCCATTCAATGCTTTACACCATGAGTAATAAGGCCATTGCCGAAGGCATCGAAGTTCACGAACGCATGGAAGCCATAGCCCTGTTGCACGAAGACGGGCGCTGTCAGGGCGCGATAGTCCGTAACCTGATTACCGGTGAACTAATTGTTTACCTGGCGAAAGTCACCTGTATCGCCACCGGCGGGTTTGGCCGCATATACCGGGTCTCCACCAATGCCGTAATTAACCAGGGGATCGGCACTGCTATCGCGCTTGAAACCGGCGTTGTTAAACTGGGCAATATGGAAGCGGTGCAATTTCACCCAACCGGTATTTTCCCGGCTGGTATTCTGGTGACCGAGGGCTGCCGGGGTGATGGCGGTCTGCTGCTCGATGCAAAAGAACACCGCTTTATGCCGGATTATGAACCAGAGAAACGGGAGCTTGCCTCCCGGGATGTGGTATCGCGCTGGATGGAAACCCACATTCGCAATGGCCACGGCGTACAGTCACGATTTGGCGAACACTTATGGCTGGATATTCGTTTGCTGGGCAAAGCCCACATCAACAGTAAATTGCGCGAAGTCAAAGAGATTTGTCAGTACTTTTTAGGCATCGACCCTACCGAGTCACTCATTCCGGTGCGACCTGCCCAACACTATTCCATGGGTGGTATCCGTACTGATTACCGCGGCGAGTCCCCTACGCTTAAAGGCCTGTTCGCCGCCGGGGAAGCTGCCTGCTGGGATATGCACGGCTTTAACCGGTTAGGTGGTAATTCCGTTGCAGAGACCGTAGTGGCTGGCATGATCGTAGGTGAATTTATGGCAGACAGCCTGACTACAGACGCGTCGCTGGCGATCAGCTCAGTGGCCATCGACAGCCAGGTAGCGGCGGTGCGTGATGAACTGGCATCGTTCCAGCGCAGTGACAACAGCGAAAACGCCTGGCAGATTATTGAAGCCATGCAGTCGGTGATGACCGAAAAAGTAGGGATCTTCCGCCACGGTGAACAACTGAGCGAAGCAGTCAGCGAACTGCAATCCTTGAATGAGCGCGCCTCGCGGATCAGGGTTAGCGACACCAGCCGTGGTGTAAACCCGGAACTTTGCGCGGCTTATCGGGCTAAAAAGATGCTAAAACTCAGCCTGTGTGTGGCCAGTGGCGCCCTGGCCCGGGAAGAAAGCCGCGGCGCTCATTCCCGCGAGGACTTTCCGCTTCGCGATGATAAACACTGGCTCAAGCGCACGCTGAGCAGTTGGCCAACCGATGCCTTCACCCCGGCTATCGACTATGAACCACTGGACGTCAAAGCCATGGAATTACCTCCGGGCTGGCGGGGTTACGGCGGCAAAGAACGCATTGATCATCCTGACACACCGGCGCGTCAGGCCGAAGTTGATAATGTGCAGGCCTCAGTTGAAGACCGTTTCGCCAAGCAACAGCAATTAATGCCGTTTACCGAGTGTTTACCGGCGCCTTTCAGAGGTCGCAATGGTCGTTTATCAGAGGAACTTGAATCATGAATGCCGCTAACCAACAAAGCATCCCGGTAAAAGTAAGTACGGCGCGCACCATCGAGTTTGCCATTTTTCGGCACAATCCTTTTGATAACACCAGCGAGCCGCATTTTGAGCACTATAAACTGGAAGAAGCCGACAGTATGACGCTGTTTATTGCGCTGAATGAAATTCGCGCTAAGCAAGCACCTTCGTTACAGTTTGATTTTGTGTGTCGGGCCGGAATTTGTGGTAGCTGCGCCATGCTTATAAACGGTCGACCGGGGCTGGCCTGCCGAACGCTGGTTAGCCAGTTGCCTGCCAAAGTGACCTTAATGCCACTGCCCGGCTTTGAGCTGATTGGCGACTTATCGGTGAATACCGGCAAGTGGATGCACGGAATGAGTGAGCGCTTGCAAACCTGGATCCACAGCAGTGAAGATACCAATATTGATGCCATTGAAGCGAAGATGGCGCCCGATAAAGCCGAGCAGATTTACGAACTGGAGCGCTGTATTGAATGCGGGTGCTGTATTGCCGGCTGCGGCACAGCGCAGATGCGTCCGGAATTTGTTGGCGCAGTAGGCCTTAACCAACTGGCGCGCTTTAAAATAGACCCTCGCGATAACCGTACTGATGCGCAGTTTTATGAGGTGGTAGGCAATGAAGACGGCGTATTTGGCTGTATGACTATGCTGGGATGCGAGGATCTCTGCCCCAAAGCACTGCCGCTGGCACAACAAATTGCCTATATGCGCCGCGCCATGGCAGTTGCCGGGATAAGTTAGCCGTTAACCCATTTCCTCAAAGAAAAATGCGGCGAGTTCGTGGCGGCCGGTACAATCTGACTTTTTGTAAACCGCTGAGGCCTGGTGGCGAATGGTTTTCTCTGAGGTCTGGCGCAGCTCAGCAATTTCGTTAAGGCTGAGGCCCTTTAATAAAAACAAGCCCACCTCTTTTTCGCTGGGGGTGAGCTGCCAGCGCTCAAACTGTTCCTGCACAGCAGCAAAAAAATCCCGCTTAGAGCGTTTCAGTTCTTCAGACATCTGGCTGACTTTATTGTTGGAGAGTTCGAGATCATCTCGCAGCGCTTTTAAGGCATTGGAGCGCTGGCGAATATCAAAAATAAGAAAAACAAACAGTCCGGAGGAGATGAGAATTAAAATGGACTCCTGAATGATATGAATTAATTCAAGATCCTCTGAAAAGTCGATATACAGGTCCATACACTTCAGCACAATAATGCACACCAGCGCGACAGACAAGACTTTATCTTTCACCACTTACTCCAACAATTCATCCGGTGGAAAGAAATCATATCAGCAGCCAAAAAAAATGGCCTGCACAATTCACTCATGCAGGCCATTTTTACGATAATTGACTAAGCGTAACGATTAATCGTCACCAAACTCACGGATGATGCTGTTGATAGTTTCTTTGGCATCACCTAATACCATGCGGGTGTTGTCTTTGAAGAACAGCGGGTTATCAACCCCGGCAAAACCGGCATTGGCAGAACGCTTAAGCACAAATACGGTTTTGGCGCGGTATACTTCGATTACCGGCATGCCGTAAATGGGGCTGCCTTTCATCTCTTTGGCCGCCGGGTTAACCACGTCGTTAGCACCGATAACAATGACCACGTCGTAGTTTTCCATGCGTGGATTCACATCGTCCATTTCGCACAGTAGATCATAAGGTACGTCGGCTTCTGCCAACAGCACGTTCATGTGGCCAGGCATACGCCCCGCAACCGGGTGAATAGCGTATTCCACCGTACAGTTGTTTTCTTCCAGTAACGACTGCATCTCTCGAACCGCGTGCTGAGCCTGTGCTACCGCCATACCGTAACCCGGCACTACCAGTACAGACTGGGCCGCTTCCAGTACGTAAAACGCATCCTGGGCAGACATGATTTTCACTTCACCTTCGATGGCTTCGCCCATCTCTACCGGCTTGGCAAACCCGGATAGCAGCACATTCATGAGCGAGCGGTTCATGGCTTTACACATGATGTTGGTCAGGATAAGACCCGACGCGCCTACCAGCAGACCGGTAACAATCAGAATGGTGTTGGCAACCGCCAGACCCGCCGCACAGGCAGCAACCCCTGAGTAAGAGTTAAGCAGGGCAATAACCACCGGCATGTCGGCACCGCCAATGGAGATGGTGGCCCAGATACCAAAGCTTAACGCCAGTGCAATCGACACATACAACCACAGCGGGTTGCCCGGGTCGGTAGCAAACAAATAGCCCACCACAAAAAACGCTACCAGATGCAGGATGCTCAGTTCACGCAGACCGGTAAAAATAAACGCCTTGGAGGACATCTTGCCCGACAGTTTACCCCAGGCAATTACAGAGCCTGAGAAGGTAATACCACCAATTAAAATGGTCAGGAACACGGTTAAGAAAATCAGCGAATCCGTGGTCGCCAGAGCAATGGGACCCATACCGGATACCGTAGCCCAGCCAAGCAGCAAGGAAGCTGCGCCACCAAAACCGTTAAACAGCGATACCATCTCTGGCATTTGTGTCATTTCAACGGTTTTTGCTTTCCATGCACCGTAGGCACCGCCAATCACAAAGCCCAGCAGGATCCAGTGATAGCTGATAATCTGCTGGTCGATTAAGGTTACGACCACGGCGATAAACATACCAACCGCCGACACCAGGTTGCCCTTTTTGGCCGATGACGGATGACTCAGTAATTTAAGGCCAACAATGAATAACGTGGTTGCCAGTACGTAGGCAAGATTAATGATCAATGCATTATCACTCACAGCATAATCTCCTTACTTGCCTTGTTTTTTCTTGAACATGCTCAGCATACGGTCGGTCACCATATACCCGCCCACAACGTTGATACTCGCGAGCGCTACCGCGGCGGTACCTAAAATTGTGGTTAGCGTATCGTTGTCAGAGCCAGAAGCGACCAACGCGCCGACCAGGGTGATCCCCGAAATGGCGTTAGAGCCGGACATTAACGGCGTGTGCAGTGTTGCCGGTACCTTACGGATAAGTTCGAATCCTAAAAAGGCGGCCAGCAGAACAATAAAGATTAGATAAATAGTTTCCATGTGTTAGCCCCCTTTGTATGCGTTTTTGAGCATGTCATTGGTGATCTCGCCAGCGTGGGTGATCACGCTACTTGCGAGGATTTCGTCTTCCAGATCCAGCGTAAACTGCCTGGATTCCTTATCGAAAAATTCATCAATGAGATTGATCAGGTTATTGGCATACATATCGGTTGCATCGCGCGCCACGCGCTGGCTCCAATGGCCGTCACCAATCACGGTAACGCCTTCAACCACCGCCGTTTCGCCAGGCACAGAGCCTTCAACGTTACCGCCCGACAGCGCTGCCATGTCCACTACAACACTGCCGGGCTTCATTAGCGCCAGGGTTTGTTTGGAGATAAGCACCGGCGGTTTACGTCCGAACAGCTGGGCAGTAGTGATAACGATGTCTGAGTCGGCAATCGCATCGCGCTGCGCTTCCTGCTGCTTTGCTTTTTGCTCGTCGGTAAGCTCTTTGGCATAACCGTCTTTGGTCTGACCGGTTTCACCAATATCAATTTTGAGGAACTTGCCGCCTAAGGATTCAACCTGCTCGGCTACTACCGGGCGGGTGTCGTAGGCCAGCACGTTAGCACCTAAACGCTTGGCGGTCGCAATGGCTTGTAAGCCAGCTACACCAGCACCAATGATAAATACCTTGGCCGGTTTAATGGTACCGGAGGGGGTCATCATCATGGGCAGAAT
>JAYZXK010000533.1:0-4317 GCA_036141415.1 Pseudomonadota bacterium | reverse complement strand
TCGCTGGTAAATTCATTGGCTTCTTTGGGGGTGATAATGGCCAGTTTATCAACCTGTTTAACCAGGCCATCAAGGGCCAGGGCGACCGACACTTCTGATACCGGGTTGACCTGTTGAAGAGCCTGAATGTCCTGGGCAATTAAAGCTCTTACCGGCAGAACTGATGGATCAGCTAATGATTTTAAGCGCTGGTCGGCATTACCGAGCAGCATAATGGCAGTGCGCAGGTCTTTTTCGAGCCACATTTTACGCCCGGCCATGCGCACCAGATAATCGGCTTCGGCTATTAGCCAGTCGGTGGGCCGGCGGCCATCTAATTCCTGAATTTGCGCGAGTGCGCCCTGCAGTTGATTTTCCAATTGCTCCACAGTGGCCTGCTGAGCGGCTTCACCGTCCAGTACATCCTGAGTCGCCGCAGCCTGGGCACTGATTTGTTGTTCCAGCGTTGCTGCACGATTGGCCATCTGGCTGTGTTTCTGGCCAAGCTCGTTATTCAGTTCGCTGCGCAGCGTGTCGAGTTTGGTTTGGGTAACACTGTGCTGATTGAAGTACCAGTATCCACCATAGGCCGCGCCACCAAGTAACAGCAGGTTTAGCAGAGTGATAAGCCACAGCAGGCCGGTTTTGGCTGTTTTGGGCGGTGCAGACTGAGCAGGTTTAGGGGTGTCTGGTGAGCTTTTGGGCGCAGCGGCTTTGGCCGAAGATTGTTTGGCGCTGGCTGTGTCGGGCAACTGCTTGGGTTGCTCTTGGTTTGGTTGCTGCTGATCAGCCATATATCACTCCCAATTCTGCTGAATCCATGTAATGAGCGCTTCGTTGCTGGCTTTAGGACAAACATCGGTTTGCCGTATGCCTTGTTGATGAAGCTGTTGCGCTATGCGCTCACTGACCGCCAACCATTTTACACCGGTTAGCGGCTGGGTATTAAATTGTTTTAATAGTGCCTGGGCCTGTTCGCTACTGGTGACAATAATGCCCGCCAGTTGTGTCCAGTTACAGGTCCGGCTAAATACGGGGGGGATTAATGGCACTCTTTCATAAAGAACCACCTCGTTTAGCCTGGCACCGCGTAGGGTTAATTGTTGCGGGATTGTGGTGCGCCCGCCTTTACCCTTTAATAACAAAATGTGCCTATTGGCGCAATCATTGAGCAAAGGTAAAGCGAGTACGCCCTCTGAATTTTCGTTATCAGGGACGACCGGGTTTAAACCGGCTTGGGTAAGAATATTAGCGGTACTCTGACCGACTGCAATCAGCGGCTGACCGACAATATCATCAGCCAGATGCGCCGCCAGCGGTGCCGCAGCCGCTGTACTGGTAACGATGACAATGGCATCCGGATGAGCTTTCAGCAAAGCCTGTAAGCGGACAATACCGGTCGGGAGCTCTTTGGTTTGTTGTAAGGCAATCACACTGGCCGACAACCCGGCTTCGGCAAAAGCCGAGTCAGTGGTGGCTAATTTTGCCAGCGGCCGGGTGATTAGATACATAGCGGTTTACTGATGCAAAGCCTTTAAGATTTCACCGGCGCCCTGTTCCAGCAGCGAATCTGCAACTTCTTTGCCCAGTGCAACGGCATTTTCGCGGTGGCCTTGGGTACTTGCGTATAACAGGGTTTGACCGTCCGCCGAGCCCACCATACCAGTAAGCGACAGCGTGTCACCCGCAAGGGTGGCAAAACTCCCGATAGGTACCTGACAACCGCCCTCAAGGCGCTCGTTCATAGCGCGTTCTGCAATCACCCGCGAAGCGGTGTCGGCATCGTTAAGAGCAGCCAGTAACTCTATAAGCTCGGCGTCGTCGTTGCGGCATTCTATGCCCACAGCGCCCTGCCCCACTGCCGGTAACGACTGCTCCTGGGGAATAGGCTGGGTAATGCGGTCTTCCATACCCAGACGGATAAGACCGGCACAGGCCAGAATGATGGCATCGTAATCACCGGCGTCCAGTTTAGCCAGTCGCGTGTTAACGTTGCCGCGCAGGTCTTTAATCACCAAATCCGGGCGCAGGTGTTTTAACTGACACTGACGACGCAAGCTACTGGTACCTACTACGGCACCGGCTGGTAATTCGTCAATGTTGTTATAAGTATTGGATACAAAGGCATCGAACGGGTTTTCCCGCGGGCAGATAGCATGCAGGCCAAATTCTGCGGGAAATTCTACCGGCACGTCTTTCATGGAATGCACGGCGATATCAGCGCGCCCTTCCAGCATGGCAATTTCGAGCTCTTTAATAAACAGACCTTTACCGCCAATCTTTGCCAGTGGCGTGTCGAGAATACGGTCGCCCTGGGTCGACATGGGAACCAGCTCCACCTTGCACTCAGGGTGATGCTTTAATAACTGTGCCTGAACATACTCGGCCTGCCACATGGCCAGGGCACTTTTACGGGTGGCAATTCGGATAGTGCGGGAAGACTTCACTGCAATATTCGCCTTTAATTTTGAATTCAATCACTACGCCAGCTTTAATCCAGCGGCGCTAAAGCCCAAAGTGTAAACGATTTTGCAGACACAGGCGATGTTATACCGCCTGTATTTGATCTAAGCCAGGCGCGCTTGCAGCCACTGACTGATGGCGTTTATCTCATCCATGTTGACGTTATGCTGCATGCGGTAGCTTTGCCAGCTGACATTGTACTGATTTGCAGTGAGCGTATCGCAGGCGGCTTTGCCCATTGCAATGGGGACCACGTCGTCCATTTCGCCATGGGCCATAAAAACCGGCGTTTGTTGATTGGCCGGATGGGCTTCGTTGGCCAGTAACTCCGGCTGGCACATGTAGGTTGAAAGACCCATAATTCCGCCCAGGGATTTACTGAAGCGCGGGCCAAGGTGCAGCGCAATAACGCCACCCTGAGAGAAACCGGCGAGGATGATTTTTTCCGGCGGAACGCCATTACTGATTTCTGCTTCGATTAGCTGCTCTACCTGTTCGGCAGACTCTCTGACCCCGGTAAGATCGGCGCGTTTATCGAAATCCATGGATTTAATGTCGTACCAGGCGCGCATTCGCATGCCGCCATTGATAGTGACCGGGCGTTCTGGCGCGTGTGGGAACACAAAACGTACACCCAGGGCATCGGGTAATCTTAACTCCGGAACGATTGGCGCAAAACCATGGCCGGAATCGCCCAGCCCATGTAACCAGATAACGGTGGCTTTAATCTCTGAGACCGGATTGGTTTCGATGTAAGGTAGTGCACTGCTCATTGACCGATAGTTCCTTTTGCTATGGTAATTACAGATTAAAATTAACACTCACTGACCACAGGTACAATGGTCTTACCGGTTTTGATGAATATTGTTGTTGCGCCATTTATGTCGGTGCCGATTATGCTACACTTTCGCCGTATAACATCATCATAAAAATGAAGCATAGAACACCATTATGACCACACAACTCGGCAATCTGTTTATTTTAGCGGCCCCCTCCGGTGCCGGTAAATCCAGTTTGATAAAAGCGCTATTGTCTAAAGCGCCGGATGTTAACTTTAATCCGAAGCAGGTGTCTGTGTCGCACACTACCCGGGCCCCCCGCCCTGGCGAAGTGGATGGTGAGCATTATCATTTTGTCACCCGTGAGCAGTTTGAAGCGCTGATTGCCCAGCAGGCATTTTTTGAATATGCCGAAGTCTTCGGCAATTATTACGGTACGTCGCGTATTACCATCGAAAATACTCTGAGTCAGGGCATTGATGTGTTTTTGGATATTGACTGGCAGGGCGCCCGTCAGGTAAAAGCCCTGATGCCCGATACCTGCAGTATTTTTATCTTGCCACCGTCTACCGAAACGCTGCGCGAAAGGCTGGTTAACCGTGGCCAGGATGAGCAGAGCGTGATTGATAAGCGTATGGCAGAAGCGGTGTCAGAAATGTCGCATTACGATGAATTTGACTATGTGCTGGTTAACGACGAGTTTTCCGAAACTTTGCAGGAATTAAGCAGCATTGTTGAAGCCCAGCGTTTACGTACGGCGAAGCAAAAAATACGTCACCAGTCGCTAATAGCGAGTTTATTAAGCGCTGAGTGATTTATTACTACCCAATTGAGTATGGCTTGTTGTATACTACGCGGCCATTTTTTTAATATTTTTGTTCGAATCGGAGATTTTCATGGCTCGCGTAACAGTCGAAGATGCAGTAGATAAAGTTGGTAACCGTTTTGATCTGGTATTGGTTGCTGCACGTCGTGCCCGCCAAATCGCCACTGAAGGCAAAGATCCAATGGTTGATGTAAGTAACGATAAGCCAACGGTTATCGCACTGCGCGAAATCGAAAAAGGATTAGTCACTTCTGAAACCCTTGAGCAAGA
>JAYZXK010000532.1:0-5634 GCA_036141415.1 Pseudomonadota bacterium | reverse complement strand
GCGGTACGGAAAAGCCCATTTTTTTACGGTACAGAATGTCGTCTGGTAGCAGTGGTTTAAAGGCTTCCTTGAGGATGTGTTTTTTCTCGCCGTCTTTAAATTTGAAGGCTGATGGAACCGTGGCTGCAAACTCAATGACTTCGCGGTCTAAAATTGGAGCGCGAACTTCCAGTGAGTTGGCCATGCTCATGCGGTCAACTTTAACCAGAATACCGCCGGGCAAAAACGTCGTAAGGTCGGTATAGAGTATTTTGGCCAGGTGATCCGGTCCGTTGGCTCTGGCATAAGCGTCCAGGGTTATTTGGCTGGGGTGGTAATCGCCCAAACGATTGGCAAAATCCGGGGCTACCAGCTGTTGCCAGTGGCGCTGGTCGATTTGTGCATTGGACAGGTAAAAACCCATCGCCGGATCGCAGGATAAGCTGTCACACAGGGATTTAGCCTTACGTAACACAGTAATCGATGAGCCTGCACTGAGCAGGTTAGCCAACCCGGGCAACACCTTCTTGCGTATCCAGCCCGGCACTTTATTGCGCAGATTATTCTCTACTGCATCGACACTGTATTTCTCATAGCCGGCAAATACTTCGTCGCCACCATCACCGGCAATAGCAACTGTGACTTCCTGACGGGCCAGCTTGGACACAAAATAGGTGGGCACCAACGACGGATCTGCGAAAGGTTCATCAAAAAAGCTGACAATATGCTCAAGATTGTCGCTGACATTGTCATGCACAATAAATTCGTGATGCTCGGTGTGATACTGATCAGCCACCGCTTTGGCAAACTCCGTTTCATTGAAGCGCTTTTCATCAAAACCAATAGAGCAGGTTTTTACTGGTGACTCAGATTGATTTGCCATCATCGCGACTACGCCACTGGAGTCAACACCACCACTTAGAAAGGCGCCGAGTGGTACGTCCGCTATCATGCGCTGTTTAGTACAGTGCGCAGTTAGCTCCCTTAACTGATTAGTAAGCGCCTCTTCGGAATTGTTACTGGTGCGGCTGAAGTCAACGTCCCAGTAGCGTTTGATAGTCAGTTCGCCCTCTTTAAACAACATATAATGACCGGGAGGGCACTTTTGAATATCGGTGAAAATCGTTTTTGGATCCGGCACGTACTGGTAAGCAAAAAAGTCGTATACGGCGTCGTCGCGGATGGACTTGCTGATAAAAGGTAACGGCAATAATGCTTTTATTTCCGAGGCAAAAGCGAATTTACCTTGCTGGTGAGTGTAGTAAAGTGGTTTTTTACCAATCCGGTCGCGGGCCAGAAAAACAGTTTGCTCAGCAGTATCCCAGATAGCCAGCGCAAACATGCCATTGATCTTTTCAAGGCATTTGGGGCCTTCCAGTGCATAGAGGGTCAGGATAACTTCGGTGTCGGTATGGGTTGTAAACTGATGGCCTTGTGCCTCTAACGACGCGCGAATGTCGAGGAAGTTGTAAATTTCACCATTAAACACAATCACGTAACGGCGGTCCGGGCTGAACATCGGTTGGTTGCCCGCCGCAGATAAATCCAGAATACTCAGACGGCGATGACACAGACCCACTCCGGCATCCAGATAAGTGCCGCCCGCGTCCGGCCCCCGGTGATAAATGGCCTGACCCATGTGGGCCAACAGAGACTCATCACCCGATTCAAACTGATAGCGGCTGAAGCCGGCAATCCCGCACATATAAATCCTGCCTTATAAACTAATATAGCGTCGTATAGCCGACCCCATAGAAACTGTTAAACCCAGCGGAAGTCTGGGCCAGATAGTTTCCGCTAATTGCCTTACTGTACCCGGAGGACCCGTTTCTACTGCTGTCTCCAGAGCGGATGTTGCACCGTCGTGCCAGTGCACTGCATAGGGAACAGCGCCCCATTGAGTTTTAAATTTGTAAGTACCTTCACCGAAAGAGGAGCGGCCAAAATCAAACACACGCTGGCCATTATCGGTGACGTTAGCCAGTAGTGACCAATAAAGTAACATATTCGGCGCCAGCCGGTTATGCTGACTCAAAGTGGATGCCCAGGGAATGGCCGCCATTTGCCCGTTGATTAACACAATGCCCGCGCCTATGGCTAACTCTTCTGTGTAAACAACACAAACCCGGGCGGCATCATCATAATTGGCTAATATACGTTCAAACCATCTGCGTGAGTGGACCGGAGAGGCAAGCTGGCGCATATTCTGTTTATACACGTCGTAAAAATCGCCCAGCAGTTGCTTATGCTCAGCGAAGTTATCTGCCATTTTCATGGTCAGGCCGTTCTTCTCGGCTTTGCGGATCTGGCTGCGTAATTTGGATTTAAACTGGCTTAATAATGCATCACTGGTGTCTGGCAACGGTAAACGCAATATCACTTTCTGACCCGGACTCAAGGTGTTGGTATCCACCGGTTCCTGACGTAAATCCCGGTAATCACTTCGTGCATCAAGATGCGACAGCAGTGCTGTTTTTACGTCCTGGCTGTCTGCCAGGGCAAAGCCGGTATCGCAAAATGGTAGCGCTACCAGATGCCCGCCTTTAAGCGGGCGTTTAAAATCGATAGCCGGTAGTACACCTGTTAAGTTACCGTTGGTATCTTCGGCCAACAGATAGTGCATTGACTGTTTATAGGCCTGTTCACAGGCCATGCCCCAGCTAAATTTATGATAGGGCGTAGCTTCGGCATGCTGTGCAACATAGTTGTCCCAGGCGGCGGCATCGGTGGGTGTTGCCCGTCTGATGTTCATAAGAGAACGGCTTCCTCCGGATTTCTCACATTAAGCATTTCACAGGCTTCGGTGATGGTGCAAAACTGCACAGGGCCCGATTGTTCGAGGTGTTCTATGGTAGTTTTAATTCGCTGACAAATGACTTCAAGTGAATTTTTTTTATCAAATAACCCGGTGACACCATCAATCAGGCTGGAACTGTGCAAATACATATGAATAACGTTGTGCCCCCGTCCCAATGCGGAATCAACCAGCAAACAAAGGTTCTCGCTGTTGTTCAGCTCTGGGCTAAGATAAAGTTTTCTTAATATTCGCGTATGCCACATTAAACCAATGGGGTGGAGTAATTTTAACGGCGCAGATTCGCCCAGCCGGTGAATTTTATCCACGGTTTCGTAGTTCTGACGATTAAAGCCCGCGGTGACGGGAAGCTCCATAATCTGGCGCTGGTGGCCGGCTTTAAGCGGATTGCTAAAATCGGGCCAGTAGGGAGTTAAAGGAGAGCCTTCACAGGTGAAAAACTCATTTCGATAATACGGATAAACACTGCTGTCGACGCGAAATCCCCGGTTAGCTAAGAGTTTTAACACCTTGCTATCGATTCCCCAACGGCCGGTTCGAAATGAGCGAGGGTGAGTGTTGAAACGTTTCACCAACAGCTCAATAAGGGCATCGAGTTTGGCCTCAATTTGCTCAAGAGGCAGATTCACAACGTGGGATTCCGCTTCACCGGTCTTGCCAAAATAGGGCGGATTGCACCAGGGGTGCAGGTGCGCACCTATTTCACACTGATTGTGCTGCCTGGCTTGTTTTATGGCGTCTACGGCTTGCTGGTTGTCTGCGACTGCGTAATCGACAAAGTAGGTTGGCCTGACGCCAAGGCTTTCACAAAAGCGTTGGAATTCAGGGATACGCTGAATGTTTTCAACCTGACAGTTATGCTGCGGAAACGGTTCGTCCCAATGCCATTCTTCTTCGGTATCAATGGTCAGTACAAACAGTGTGGTAGTTGATGATTGCTGGTTTACCATGCCATATCCTTAGCTTAGTAAGTCCTCAAAAAGAACCATATACTCATTGGCCATGCGTTGCGCTGAGAAGTGTTCTTCTACATATGCTTTTGCCTGTAAGCCGTATTCGTTAGCCCTGATAGTATCAGATAACATATCGCGCCAGTAGCCTTTAAGGGTTTCGCGTTCGCCGAGCGGTGCGAGTAAACCGGTTTGCTGGTGGGTAATAAGCTGATCAATCCCAGGGATCTGATAGGCGGCTACAGGTGTTCCCATGGCACAGGCTTCCATGAGACAGCGAGGCACCCCTTCCAGAGTGGAAGTCATGACAAACAAGTCAAAGGTTTTCAACAGCGCCAGTCGGTCGTCGCGAAAACCGAGGAAATGAATATCGTTTTTGCTGGGTAACGTGGCTGCGATTTGCTCCAGTCGGGCACGATCGTCACCATCACCAAGGAACAGTAACTCAATATTCATTCCTTCCTGATGCAGATCATCAAAAATCGTCAGAATGTCGTCGATATTTTTGCGGCTTATCATTTGACCGATAAAGCCAACACGCAGCTTTTCAGTGCCAGCCGGGATATTCTCGTCGATGCGTACGGACTCAACTTCAGACAGATCTACGCCATTTTGGATATAGTGCGTTTTTTCTGCTTTCACACCAAGGCGTTGCATATCTGCCAACAGCTGGCGGGATAAGGGCACTATTGCATCACCGTATTTCATTGCCTGACAGCCAAGCCAGATAAACATGCGTAGTTTAATGTCTTTGGCGTTCTCGAAGCCGTGCGGTGTAACTACACACGGGATACCGGCCTTTCGGGCCGCCCAGACGCCGAGGATATCCGACTTATAGCCGTGAGTGTGGATAATATCGATGTCTTCGCGTTTGATAAGTTCGGCCAGTTTATCGACCACAGAAAAATCGAACTTATTTTTCATGGGCAGTTCGAAGGTTGCTCCGCAACGGTCTTTAAATTGCCTCACCAGCTCAAGATCCTGAGAATTGTCTTCCAGTGTGGTAGCCAGTAACGAGACGGTTTTATCTTTTGGCAAATGGCTGGCCAGAGCCAGAACCCAGCGCTCAGCACCATAAAAACCAGTTGAACAGATAAATTGCAGAATTTTTATTTTTTTATTTTCCATGTGAAGACGTTCCAATGGTTTTTAGAATGCCGCCCACGGTGCCAATGGCCCGGGCCGGGAAATAAACACTGTAAAATTTTAAAACTTGCCAGAAAGAGGTTTTGCCGCTAACAAGCCTGAACAGTCGGAGGCTGTATGCCATGACCGGCATGAATGCCAGTATCAGCACAGTGAAACTTAACCCAGAAAAACCGGCTACAGCCAGTAACAGCGCAATTAACAATAGTCCCGGTATCGCTACCGGTACAATAAAGCTTGGCCACTCCCGGAGCGGGATGTGGCGATCCCGGGTGGAGGCAAGATTAGACTGGCCGCGCCAGATTTCCTTACTGAACATGGCCGCGAGCTGTTTGTCCTCGCCAATGTGCACATACTGCGCCTGACTGGTGTAATATAACTCGCCCAACTGATTTACTTTGTCGGTGAAGTAGTAGTCCTCACAAGTCACTAAATCGTCCGGAAACTGACCTGCCTGATAAAAGGTTTCTTTGCTGAGTAACAAGTTTCGGCCGGGTAAAAAACTTACTGTACAATCAATGTCTGCATTGCTAAGTGCAACCCGGATGTGCTCAAGAGGCGTAGGCGCTGCAGAGGGTAACTGCATGGCACTGACCAGCTTCGTGTTGGGACGGCTTTGCAGTAGCTGTAAACACGTACTCAGCCAGTTGGCTGACAGAGCAATATCGGCATCTAAAAAAGCAAAGTAGCTGCCTTTAGCCTGTCTGGCGCCAATGTTTCGTGAGGTTGAAATGGTGTTGTCCG
>JAYZXK010000531.1:0-10371 GCA_036141415.1 Pseudomonadota bacterium | reverse complement strand
GATAAAGATAAAGATAAGGACAGCGGTAAGCCAGGAAAATGGAAGGGGCGTTAATAAAGCTGAAAAGCGGCGTCTATTGTCGAACCTTTAGTGATTTGTCCGGGTTAGTTTTTTTTTCTGCCCGGACATGCGAGACCTTTTTTGTTCACCAATCTTTAAAACGGTCAGTTAACTTTTCTAACGCCAATAATGAAATGACTGTTGATGAATTTATCGGCCATTTTCAGGAAGGGCAAAATTCAACAGTTGATGAGCTGGAAGCACGGGGTTTATTGGTACGAGTGTGAAGCCATTTTTTATTAATATGGGTCTGTTTCAGGCAAAAGTAAACGACTACCCTTCTTCAATAAGCCCAGCACTCAATCAAATTTATGGTGACTGTCAGCTAAAGGAAATGTCTGATTTCACTGTAAGCCTGGCTCCGGGTAGCATTGTCCGTAAATATCTCCGGCCACAAATCGTATTTGAAAGTAATACCAGTATCCCATTTAAACCTTTACCTTTCTCGCAAGCGTACGCCTTGCTTGAGTGGGGGTTGAACTGGTGCCTTGCCACGCATGATTTTAACCATCTGTTATTGCATTCCGCAGTACTGGTAAAAAACAATAAAGCCGTTCTGTTTCCTGCACTGCCTGGCTCTGGAAAAAGTACTTTATCCTGCTGGTTAGCCATACAAGGCTGGAAGCTCTACTCTGATGAAATGGCCGTCATTAATACCGATTCTTTGACTGCCGAACCACTTTACAGACCCGCATGTATCAAAAATCATTCCATTGAACTGGTTAGATCCTGGCAGCCGGATGCGACGATTACCAAAGTATGCAGTGACACGGCGAAAGGTGATGTGGCACATGCAAAGTTTCAGACCTGGGAGGATTATTGCCGCTTACAGCCTGTCGAAATAGCCGGGATAGTATTTCCTAAATACGACGGCAATTTGTCAGAAGAGCAGTACTACACCATTGCTAAATCACAGGTGTTTGAAGAGTTGTGCCAACATGCCTTTAACTATCATGTATTAGGCTATCAGGCCTTCGATACAGTCTGGCGCTTACTCGATAAAGTGAAGGTGTTTGAGGTTCACTATAGCAATCTCGGCTTTATGGATGAGTTTTTATTGGATGAGGTAGTTGGACATGGCGCATAACTTCACCTTCGAACACCTGGTCCAGGCGATTAATTCGCCACATCAGCTTGTACAATTATCATTACGAGAGTGGGAATCTCTGTTGTTTGTTCTGAAAACTTCACGCCTGGAAGCCTACTTAGCTTTTGTAATGCACGACTCAGAGGCGTGGCACAGTATTCCAGAGCAGGTCCGGGCTCATCTGAGCGCCGCCATGGTTTATGCCCAGCGACAAAATGACCAGGTCTTCCATGAAGGACAGGAAATTCATGATTTGTTAATGGCTCAAGGTGTCACACCGGTTTTTCTTAAAGGTGCGGCCTATATCGTTGCAGCAACCAATAATGCCAAAGGGCGACTATGCTCGGATATTGATTTGTTAGTAAAAGAGGATGGCCTGGTAATCAGTGAGACTGCACTGCTAAATAATTTCTGGTATCACAAAACCATTACAGATTACGACGATAAGTATTATCGTGAATATGCTCACGAAATTCCGCCTCTCTATCACCTGACACGAGGTACGGTGCTCGATCTGCACCACAATCTGTTTTTGCCAATTAGTGGTAAGGCTCCACCGCTAGAGCAATTCTGGCAGGGAGTGGTATGTCAGGAAAGCGGGCTGTATACCCTGGAGCCCGCTGCAATGTTTATGCATAGCATTATTCATCTGATGCTAAATGAAGAAGTCGTTTATGGCTTTCGTGACATGGTAGATTTAAAGTGTCTGGCTCAACAGTATGATAGTGTCGGGTTCTGGCAGCGGGTTGAGCTGATAGCCGCTGAAAGTCATTTCGAGACAGAGTTAAACGTAGTGGTGATTCTGCTAAATACCTGGTTTAACACTGCTTATCCGGTTAAACATCCTGAGGGAAGTTTACAACGCCGTAAGTTGCAACTGTTGGTACGAATTTATAAATATGCTTTGATACCTGAACATCCTGCATTACACTCGCTACGTTCGGGTTTAGCGAGATTTGTAGTATTTGTGCGCGGTCACAGTATTAAAATGCCGTTGACAGTACTCGTTAAACATTTTTCGATTAAACTTTGGTTGGGTTGTCGAAACTGGTTACGCGGTGACACTACGGCAGACGCCAAGCCTGTCGATTTAGGCGCAGCGTTTAAACGCTAAGTTGCTACTCACTATAAAGCGGAGAATTACATGAAAGTTCTGGTCACCGGTGCCGCCGGATTTATTGGTTCAGCGGTAAGCCGATACCTGGCTCAGCGAGGGGATGATGTTGTGGGTATCGACAATCTCAATGACTATTACGATGTAAACTTGAAATATGGTCGGCTTAATCAGCTTGAGGAGGCTGAGTTCGCAGGTCGTTTCCGTTTCCAAAAAATGGGGGTGGAAGATCGTGAATTAATGACCGAGCTTTTTGCAACAGAGAAATTTGACCGCGTAGTGCATCTGGCTGCCCAGGCTGGTGTGCGTTATTCCATCGAAAATCCTAATGCTTATGTTGATGCTAACCTGGTTGGCTTTATGAATATACTCGAGGGGTGTCGGCATAATCAGGTGGAGCACCTGGTTTATGCTTCTTCCAGTTCCGTTTATGGCGCGAATGAAACTATGCCATTCTCAGAACAGCATAATGTTGATCACCCTGTAAGTCTTTACGCGGCCAGTAAAAAGGCTAATGAGCTGATGGCACACACCTACAGTCACTTGTATGGACTGCCGACTACCGGGTTACGTTTCTTTACCGTATATGGCCCCTGGGGCAGGCCGGACATGGCGCTGTTTAAGTTTACCAAAGCCATTCTGGCGGGCGAAACCATACAGGTTTACAACTACGGTAACCACCGCCGTGATTTCACTTACATCGATGACATCGTGGAAGGCATTATCCGCACGCTGGACCGCCCCGCGCAGTCTGATGAAAGCTGGCAGGGCACCACACCAAACCCGGCTACCAGTAAAGCCCCATGGCGAGTGTATAATATTGGCGCGCAGAATCCGGTTAACCTGCTTAAATTTATCGAAACGCTGGAACAGGCGCTGGGAATGACCGCCAATAAAGAGCTACTGCCCATGCAGCCTGGTGATGTGCCCGATACCTATGCCGACGTGGAAAGTCTGGTAAAAGATACCGGTTACCGCCCATCAATTGGCATAGAACAGGGGATTGGCGAGTTCGTTAAGTGGTATCGGGATTACTACCAAATTTAGGTTAGCCGGATTGTCTTAGTCCGAATGTTGCCGGGGACTGTTGAGCTTACTGAGTTTAATCGGTAAGAAATTCATCGCCGTTTCGTAGCCTTGCTTATACAGCGACAGTTTGTCTTCACAAGACATATCAAAATCTACCGATGAAGCGCTACCCGTATTAATCACCAGCGTATTATGCCAATGCTCGGCATGGACATATTCGCGCGACAGGGCGGTCATAAAGGTGCGGATCAGCATGCCTATATACTGTGGTAACATAAACCGGCGTTTGGGATTAAACGGCTGTTCACGGGCTTCGCTACGAAGCCGGAAGCAGATGTTCGGGGTACCATCCTGCTGCCAGTCCCTGAATAGCGCATCTTCGGATAGTATCGCTCCATCCACCAGTAAGTGTTGTTCATACACCGTGTAACTGAATAACAGTGGAATAGACATAGAACAACGTACGGCATGTGAGACTTTCATGTTCGGGCTGGTTTCTTTGCTGAATATTACCGGTCCGCCGCCATTAACGTCAGTGGCTAAAATATGCAGCGGGATGGGCGCTTCCGAAAAGGTCATGCCATCGAGCTGTTGATCCATCCATTGTTCAAATTTAATGCCGGACGACAGGCCGCCATGGCGCAGTAATCTGAGAATCGAAAAATCGCGAAATTGTCTGAAGTCAGTATTTACAGCCAGGTCGTACAACGCTTGATTCGACATCCCGTAGCTGTGCAGTGAAGCCACGATAGAGCCTCCGGATATCCCAACCAATGAATTAAAACTTACTGCTAATTCCTGTAATGCTTTGAGGATTCCGATGTGGGCAAGCAGCCGGGTGCCACCACCAGAAAAAATGGGCACGATCTGTTGTGTTGCCATAGCGTCTTAAAAAAATTGCCGATGATATTAGCATATACCAATTTGCTAATAACGCTGGGTTTTTAGTCTTCTTTCATGAACAAAGTAAGCCTGTCCGGGACTCTTCTCCGGCATAAAGTAAAAAAGCAGGCCTTGAGGCCTGCTTTACTGATAAGAAGGGAAGCTATGCTTAACGGTTACGCAGTGCCGCTTTCATCTCCTTGCGCTTTTGATGCAATAAAGGCTCAGTATAACCACTTGGCTGTTCCTTACCTTTAAAGATAAGTTCGCTGGCAGCCTGGAAGCCGATTGAATTAGTAAGATCCGGGGTCATTGCAATGTACTGAGGATCGTTAGCATTTTGTTCATCAACCAGTTTGGCCATGCGTTCCAGAGAGGCTTTTACCATCTCTTCAGAGATAATGCCATGAGCCAGCCAGTTAGCCAGATGCTGACTGGAAATCCGCAGTGTTGCGCGGTCCTCCATTAATCCGACATCATTGATATCAGGTACTTTGGAGCAACCAACGCCCTGGTGAACCCAGCGTACAACATAGCCCAGAATACCCTGAACGTTATTGTCTACTTCGCGTTGGATTTGTTGCTCTGTCAGTGCCGACGGATCTTCCAGTAACGGCAGGGTGATAATGTCATCAATTCCATCAAAGCGCTCACTTGCCAGTTCTTTTTGCAGACCAAATACATCAACCTGATGGTAGTGAAGCGCGTGTAAGGTTGCAGCCGTAGGCGAGGGCACCCAGGCCGTATTTGCGCCTGACTTTGGATGGCCAATCTTCGTCTCCATCATTTGCGCCATTTGATCTGGTATCGGCCACATGCCTTTACCAATCTGAGCTTTGCCAGACAAGCCGCAGGCCAGGCCGGTGCTTACGTTAGCTTTCTCGTAAGCCTGGATCCATTTCATTGCTTTCAGACTGGCTTTATCGGCAAATGGACCTGCCAGCATTGAGGTATGAATTTCATCACCGGTGCGATCCAAGAAGCCGGTATTAATGAATACTGTGCGTTGTTTGGCTGCAGCAATACACGCTTTCAGGTTAACGCTGGTGCGGCGCTCTTCGTCCATGATACCCATTTTAAGGGTAAAAGGCTCAAGACCAACCACTTCCTCTATGCGGCCAAACAGCGCGTTGCTGAAAGCAACTTCGTCAGGGCCATGCATTTTGGGCTTAACAATATAGATACTGCCAGTACGGGTATTTTTAAAGGTGCTGTTACCTAACAGGTCATGCTTGGCAATCAATGAGGTGATTACCCCATCCATAATACCTTCCGGTACTTCCTCACCGTCAAACAAAATGGCGTCGTTGGTCATCAGATGCCCCACATTTCGCACAAACATCAGACTACGACCCGACAACGTTAAACTAGCGCCAGTTGGTGAGGTGTATTCCCGGTCCGGGTTCATTTTACGTTCAAAGGTTTTATCGCCTTTTTGCATCTCGATGCTCAGCGTGCCTTTCATCAGCCCGAGCCAGTTCGAATAGACCAGAGTTTTGTCTTCAGCATCTACCGCGGCAACAGAGTCTTCACAGTCCATAATGGTGGTAAGGGCTGCTTCAACCAGTATGTCCTTGACCCCCGCCGGATCTGTCTTTCCGATCGGGTGAGAGTTATCTATCTGGATTTCAAAATGTAAGCCATTGTGCACAAATAACAATGCTGTAGGTGCATCTGCAGAACCCTGATAGCCTTGCCACTGGGCGCTGTCGGCCAAAGTAGCAACATCACCGTCAGCTAATTTTACAGCTATGTTATTGCCATCTATGGCGTAGCCAACGGCCTGCTGATGACTGCCGGTAGTTAATGGCAGCATGGTGTTAAGCCATTCCCGGGCGGTTTGAATGACCTTTTCACCACGAACAGGGTTAAACGTTTTGCTGATTTCAGCTCCGCCGTCGGTGCTGATCACATCAGTACCATAAAGCGCATCATACAAGCTGCCCCAACGGGCGTTTGCCGCATTGAGCGCATAGCGGGCATTGTTAATGGGAACCACTAACTGCGGGCCAGCCATTGTCGCCATTTCGGCGTCCACGTTATCGGTTTCAATGGTGAAGTCTTCAGGCTCTGGCTGTAAATAGCCAATTTCCTGTAAAAACATTTTGTATTGCGCGCCAGTAGGTGAATTGCCCGCTTTATGATAATCATCAATTTTGGCTTGCAGCTCGTCACGTGTGTTCAGTAAAGCTTTGTTCTGCCCGACAAACTCAGCCAGAATGGCCTCGAAACCCTGCCAGAAGCCAGTTTCCTCAACGCCGGAGCCAGGTAATGCTTGCTCATTGATAAACTTGTCTAAAATCGTCGCAACCTGCATTCGGCCGCGCTGAATAAAATCCTGCATAGAAGTCCCCTGTCTACGGTTAGTAGCCCTCAGTCTAGAGGGATGCGAGGTAAATTTTTAGTTTATGGTTTTTATTGCTGTCATAAGCGGTGTGAATAGCTGGTGGGCTGACTGAGCAGGGGTTACCGGCATTGCACCGGTAAACCGCTTAAATAGGGTGTCAGGTGAGCTATTGCATTTCGGCCGCCACATCACCAATCAGGCGACGCAGCCAGATATGCCCGGCATCATGGTGGAGCAGGGCACTCCAGGCCATTTTGAGCGCAATGGGCGGAATATCAAACGGTGGCTCGCGCAGTACGATATCCGGATCATCAGTAAATATCTTGGCGGCTTTGCTGGGCAGTGTCGCAATCAGGCTCTGGCGTTTGGCAATTTGCAGGGCAGCATGATAGTGACGTGTGAATACCCGGATATCACGTTGTTTACCCAGTTTGGTAAGCTCGGCGTCAACCCAGCCAAGTTTTTGTACTTCATTGGGGTCGATGCCGACACCCACACCAAAGCCGGTTTTGCTGACCCAGATATGCTGCGCTTTAAGATAGGTTTCTAAATCATAATGGCTGGCGAGCGGGTGCTTTTTATTCATGACACAGGCGAAGTTATCGTACCAAATCACTTTCTGGTGGAATGACAGCGGCAATTCGTCAAAGCGGTTTATAGCCATATCCACTTTGCCCTGTTCCACATCGTGGAAGGTCACGTCGCTCGGGGTAATTAAATCCAGCGTAATATTGGGTGCACAGTCGGCCAGCCTGCCAAGAAGTTCCAGTAACAGAGTCGATTCGGCGTAATCACTGGTCATGATGCGAAAGGTACGACTGCTGGTGGCTGGGTTAAAATCGGTTTCCGGCTGGATTGAGCTTTCCAGTTTGCTCAGTACATCGCGGATCACCGGTTGCAGTTCCAGCGCTCGCTTGGTGGGCGTCATGCCGTCACTGGTGCGAACCAACAGCGGATCCTTAAATAAATCACGCAGGCGCTTCAGACCATTACTCATTGCCGGCTGGGTAATGCTGAGCTGATTTGCGGCGCGGGTCACACTGCCTTCTCGTAAAAGGACGTCCAGATACACCAGTAAATTCAAATCAACCTTCGCAATATTCATAACTGTAATAGCCTGTATTAGTTTTATTAAACGCCGCTATTATACTCATAGTCTGAGTGCTTGTCAGATAGGTCTTTGGTCGTAGTGCTTTATGGGAATTTAGTGATTAACTGTATGAAATTAATGATAAATGTTTATTTTTGGATGGGCGGATGTTTTTTGTGAATGGTTAAAAATAAATAATTATGGTGAATAAAACCGATAAAACTACCAATATTTGAGTTTGCACGGGAATAAAAAAAGCCTCCCGAGGGAGGCTTAACACGAATCGACTTGTTTCAGTTGGGAATGAGTCGAGTTAGTCGAACTGGTTCATGGTGTTGTCTTTACCACTGGCTTTCAGCGCCTGCTCACCAGAGAAGTATTCTTTGTGAGTATCACCTAAGTCAGAACCGGCCATTGCCTGGTGCTTAACGCACGCCAGACCCTGACGGATTTCCTGACGCTGTACACCTTTAACGTAAGCCAGCATACCTTCTTCACCGAAGTAACCTTTTGCCAGGTTGTCAGTAGACAGTGCAGCAGTGTGGTAAGTCGGCAGTGTGATAAGGTGGTGGAAGATACCGGCTTCACGAGCACCGTCAGCCTGGAAGCTCTGGATTTTCGCATCTGCTTCGGCGGCCAGTTCACTTTCATCATATTCTGCAGACATCAGGTTATTTCGGTCGTAGGCAGATACGTCTTTACCTGCTTCAGTCCATGCATCAAATACCTGTTGACGGAAGCTCAGGGTCCAGTTGAATGAAGGCGAGTTGTTGTAAACCAACTTGGCATTCGGGATAACTTCACGGATTTGGTCTACCATGTCACCGATTTGACGTACGTGTGGTTTTTCAGTTTCGATCCATAGCAGGTCTGCACCGTTTTGCAGGCTGGTGATACAGTCCAGTACACAACGCGCTACGCCAGTGTCAGGCTTGAAGCGGAACAGGCCGTTAGGCAGACGCTCAGGTTTAACCAGCTCACCGTTTTGCTTCAGTACCAGATCACCTTCGTTCAGGTCTGCTACTGAGTTAACCGGGGTAGTTTGTAAGAAAGCATTATACTGAGAAGCCAGGTCACCTTCGCTGGTAGATACCGGGATCTTCTGTGTCAGGCCAGCACCTAGTGAGTCGGTACGGGCAACAATAACACCATCGTCTACACCCAGTTCTAAGAAGGCGTAGCGAACCGCGTTGATTTTCGCCAGGAAGTCTTCATGAGGAACCGTTACTTTACCGTCCTGGTGACCACACTGCTTGGCATCAGATACCTGGTTTTCGATTTGGATACAGCACGCGCCCGCTTCAATCATTTTTTTAGCCAGCAGGTAAGTGGCTTCTTCGTTACCGAAACCGGCGTCGATGTCGGCAATGATTGGCACCACGTGTGTTTCGTAGTTGTCGATTTGCGCCTGGATAGCAGCTACGTCGCCACCGTTTGCTTTAGCAGCGTCTAACTGCTTGAACAGGTCACCCAGTTCACGTGCGTCAGCCTGACGCAGGAAGGTGTACAGTTCTTCGATTAATGAGGCAACAGAGGTTTTTTCGTGCATTGACTGATCCGGCAGTGGGCCGAACTCAGAACGCAGTGCGGCAACCATCCAGCCAGACAGATAAAGATAGCTCTTACTGGTAGTGCCCTGATGTTTCTTAACAGACAGCATTTTTTGCTGACCAACAAACCCGTGCCAGCAACCTAAAGATTGCGTGTATTGAGTACAGTCTGCATCGTACTCTGCCATGTCCTGACGCATAATTTTTGCCGTATACTTAGCAACGTCCAGACCAGTTTTGAAGCGGTTTTGAACAACCATACGTGCAGCAAAATCTGGACTGATGGCATCCCAAGTACCGTTATATTGACTCTTAAGCGTGGCAACCTGATCGATTGCATTTTGGTATTCTGACATGACTGTCTCTCCTTCCCGAAAATAGAATGAATCTTTTGCTGATAACACCCTTGGGTTGTCATCGACTTCCATTTCATCCTAGAGCGGTGAGCTCGATAACAGAAATATATAATTCTCATTATCGTAATAATCTGTGTGAATGTTTGGTGTTTAAATTCTGAACAGTGTGATTACTAAGGATTTTCCGCGCAAAGTGAGCAAAAAAACTCTATTATTATGGCAGGATACTTGTCAGGCCATTTATCATGAGTGAAATACTTTCGTCAGTTGATCAGCGAACTAAGCTGGTAGGTGAAAACCGCCTGGAGTTATTGTTGTTCAGGTTAGGAACCCGTCATACCTACGCTATCAACGTGTTTAAAGTAAAAGAAGTGATCACGGTGCCGAAGATGAATATGATGCCAGGAACCCATGATAATCTGCGGGGGGTGACTATTTACCGCGGGCTGACGATCCCCGTGATAGACTTGCGGCAGGCAATAAGAATGCGGCCGGTTAACGCAGACAACAGTACTATTGATCGCAATGTTATTATTACCGAATATAACCGTTCCGTGCAGGGGTTTATGATCGGTGATGTCGTCAGTATTGTTAATACGTCCTGGGAAGATATCCAGCCACCGCCCAAGTCTATCGGTAAGACAAACTTTCTTACCGCCATCACTCAGATTGATATTCAGGGTAAACGAGAGTTAGTCGAGATTATCGATGTGGAAAAAGTGCTGGCAGAAATCATTGAATATGATGTCACAATCTCCGCAGAGATCCTTGATCAGGCCGTTGTCGAGCACCTGAAAGGGCGAAAAGTGCTGATCGTGGATGACTCATCGACGGCCCGCAAACAAATTCGCGATAC
>JAYZXK010000530.1:0-6765 GCA_036141415.1 Pseudomonadota bacterium | reverse complement strand
AATTTTAGTGGCGGGCAGTCTGTTACCCGTCATTTACTCTCCCACGATTACCGCTCGTTTGCGTTTATCGGCGATATTGGCGATAAAGCACCTGAGTTTCAGAGTCGTTACGAAGGCTTTCTCAGTGCGCTCGATAAACATCACACTCATCATCAGTACGATGCTATCTCTTCTGAGGAGGCTGGTATTGAGGCGGCAAAGCATTTATTGGAAACCAATTCAGCACTGCCCGATGCCATTGTGTGTGCAGCAGATATTATTGCAGTGGGAGTGTTGCAGCAGCTTAAAGAAGCCGGGATACGGGTACCAGAGGATGTTGCAGTCGTCGGTTTTGACAATATTCAGTTAGCAGCGTTTACCACCCCCGGTCTGACCACCGTGCAGCAGAACACCGCCCAGGCCGGCGAAAAACTGGTAGAAAACCTGTTGTTAGCGATCGATGGCCATCCAACGGATGACCATTTGTTGCCAACTAATCTGGTGGTTCGTCAGTCTTGCGGCTGCGACATCAAATAAGGCCGGCCACCTTACCGCTACTGACGGTCCATCTGGTTCAGCAGAGCCCGGGTAAATGCCGCGTTACTGATTGGCTGATTGCGCACATATACCCGCACTGAGTGAGCCGGTACCGTGCTGGTCAGTGTGCCATTTTGTGCTTCAGCTACCTTGCCGGTTAATTGCTCCTGCCATTGGCCCGTTTCAACAAATTCGTCGGCAGTCATGGTGACCGGCGCATCGCCTTTATTCAGCATGACCAGGGCAATCTGGGTCTTACCATTCTCCACCAGCACCCGGTAGAACATGGCCTGGTTGCCTTCCATCGCAAGATTGTATTGCAGGCCACGCTGTAAAGCTGGCGTGGTTTTGCGTACTTCTGCAATGGATTTTAAGGCCTGGCGAATAGGGTTTTCACGCTGTTCGTTGAGTAGCGCCTGGCCAATAAAATTACGGTTACCGGCGTGTTCGGCTGTACCGCGCATAAAGGCAAATTCAGAGCCCTGATAAACCACCGGTATCCCACGGGCAGTAAACAGCCAGTTATGGGCGTCAATAAACCCTTCATCACTGGCATTCATTCGCGCCATATCATGGTTGTCATAAAAGGTCGTGAGCTCGTAAGGGTTATGATACGGGCCGTGGGTCAGATAAAGGTGTTCAGCTAACTCGGCAAAGCTGTTTTCAGCATTTTCAAACACATTTACCATGGCTTTTTGCAGCGGGAAATCCAGCACCGCTATGCCACCGTTTTTAGGCTGCGTGTGCTGAGCGATAAAATTAGCGTCGTACTGAAAGCTTTCACCAAACATGTAAAAGCCCGGATGCTTGGCGCGTATTCGCTCTGCCATAGTACGCCAAAAACTATGAGACACATGGCGGATAGTATCGATTCTGAACGCGTCAGCGCCCTGCTCTATCCAGTATAAATAACTGTTGATCAGGTAATCCTGCACTGCCGAGTTATGCTCATTGAGATTGGATAGCTTGACCAGATCCGGATACGGATGAAAGAATGCATGCAATGGTTCTGTTTGGGGCGACAGCTCCTCGGGGGCCAGATTCATGTGGTCGGCCACCAGCTCGCCTTCTGCGTTATACAACTCACCGTAGCCTGGCTGATCAACGGGCATTGTCCAGCTCGGGGTACCATGATTAGCTACAATATCAAATACGGTTTTGAACCCCTTTTCGCGCATAGCACCGGTAAAGTCGGCATAACTCAGAGAATCACTGACCAGGTGTTCGTCGGGCTTATAAAAATTGGTTGCCCAGTAACCGTGATAGCCGGTTTTACCGCCGTCTTTAAACTGACCGCCATAGGTGATCTGCTCATCGCCGGTGAACGCTTCGTCCGGATTATCCAGCACCGGTGATAACCACACCGCCGTAAAGCCCATGTCGGCAATATAATCGGCGTTATTTAACACGCCCTGTAAATCGCCGCCCATGTAGCCCACGTTGGCAAATTTACCGTCGGGGCCATCGAGGCGCAATTGCCAGGTTGGGTTTTCGCCGCCTTGTTGTTCATGATTGTTGCTAGGATCACCATCCACAAAACGGTCGGTCAGAACAAAATAAATGGCTTGTGCCGCAAAGGGTTCTTTGGTGCCATAAATTTCTTCCTGCACTACCTGCTCAGTGGTGCTGCAGCCAGTCAGTGATGTAGCAAGCAGCACTGATGCTGCCGGTATAGTCAATTTCATAAGTGCCATTATCCTGTGGTTCTGACGCCGAGTCCGAAAATAAAAACATCGCCAGTACCCCAGCTAGCAACCGGATACCGGCGATAACAATGAGAAGCGTCTCATCATTGGAAAAAGTATGCAGTATCTGGCTGTAACCGAAGTTAATAATGCGCTCAACTGCGCTTCATAACAGCCTGTTAACAATGATTTAAATACTAACGGCAGTTGGCCGCAACGCCAACTTTGTGCATACGTATTCACCTAACAAGTGCCCGTTGACTCATTATTTATGAAAGGAACAAATATTGCTTAAAAAAACCTTTGCGTTGTAGTCAGTTACACAGGTTTGTCTGACGCTAACTGCTTTAAATAGGTGACATTTTGGATACAGGCTGGTTATTGTTCGCTGCTATTTTGGTTTTTTGCATGCAGGCAGGCTTCTTATGCCTTGAAACAGGGAAGGTACGCAGTAAAAACAGTATTAATGTGGCAGCGAAAAACCTGTCCGACTTTATTGTCTCTTCGATAATATTCTGGATGTTTGGTTTTGCCATCATGTTTGGTCAGTCCAATATGGGTTATTTCGGTACAACTGAGTTCTTTTTTGGTGCAGATAATACCCCCTGGCAGCACAGTTTCTTTTTTTTCCAGCTAATGTTTTGTGGTACGACAGCCACCCTGGTGTCAGGAGCAGTCGCCGAACGCATGTCTTACCGGGGATATCTGGTCATCACACTGGTGTTGTGTACTCTTATATACCCTTTTGTTGGACACTGGGCCTGGAGCTCTCTTTATTCAGCGGAAAATCCCGGCTGGCTTGAAAACCTTGGCTTTTTTGATTTTGCTGGCTCTACGGTGGTGCATTCTGTGGGTGGCTGGCTGAGTCTGGCAGCCATTATCGTTCTGGGTGCAAGAGCCGGACGTTTCGATGATAAGCATCGCTTTCCGGCCGGCAGCAACCTGCCATTGTCGGTATTAGGTACGTTACTTATCTGGCTTGGTTGGTTTGGGTTTAACGGTGGTAGTACACTGATACTGAACGAACAGGTACCCGTGATTTTAGTGAATACCTGTTTGGCTGCGGCTTTTGGCGGACTTAGCGCCAGCGCCCTGTTTATAATCCGGCACCGTTTTCTCGACGTCAGCATTATGCTTAACGGTGTTATTGCCGGATTAGTGGCTATTACTGCCAACGCCAATGTTGTTGTTCCTGCCTCTGCCGCCTCAATTGGCATCATCGGTGGACTTGTTATGTATGCTGGCGAACGACTAATGCTTAAAATGCGTCTGGATGACGCCCTTGGCGTTGTGCCTGCTCACTTATTCGCTGGCATTTGGGGCACCCTGGCAGTGGCGTTTTTCCATCAATCCATTGCCCTTTTCTCAAGCGAATTCTGGGCTCAGTTAAGCAGTCAGATCACCGGCATAGCTGTAGTTGGCCTGTTTAGTTTTAGCCTCGCCTGGCTGGCCCTGCATTTAATCAATAAGGTTATTCCATTGCGGGTTAGCGCAGAACAGGAGTACCTTGGTATGAACGTTACAGAGCACAATGCCACTACCGAACTACTCGACTTACTCAATTCAATGCATATTCAGGAGCGTCAGGCTAATTTCAAACAGCGGGTGCCGGAAGAGCCATTTACCGAGGTGGGCCAGATTGCCCGGCAGTACAACCGGGTTATTGAACGCGTTCAGCACGAAATGACGCAACGGGATGCTCTGTTGAGCGATTTTAAGAGCAGTGAAAAACGCAAAAGCGCGATCCTTAACTCCTCTATGGACAGCATTGTAACTATCAATCTTGAAGGTAGCATCATTGAGTTTAACCCGGCAGCAGAACGCACCTTTGGCTGCTTACAGGCTAAGGTTATCAATCGCAACTTTATTGAGCTATTTATCCTGGAAAAAGACCGCCCCTCGGTGACAGAAAGCCTGAAAAGCAAATTTGTCGCATCCAGGGGGCTGCTGATAAACCGCCGCAATACGCTTATTTTGCGCCGCTCCACCAGCGATACGTTCCCGGCGGAGATTACCATTACGGGCACCACCTTTGGCAGCAGTATCAGCAATGAATTTACCCTGCATATTCGTGATGTAACGCGCCAGCGCCGATTGCAGGAAAAATTGCGCGAACTGGCTTACAGTGATCCCCTTACCGGCTTATACAATCGCACTTACTTTCTTGATGCTTTACAGATTGCACTGCGTAACATCCATCAGGAAGCTGAGTCAGTAGCAGTGTTTTTCCTGGATCTGGACCGTTTTAAAAAAATTAATGATACCCTCGGCCATAAAGCCGGCGATGAATTGTTAACCGAAGTCGCCGCCCGCTTAATTAACGTCACCCGGGAAAAAGATACTATCTGTCGCTGGGGCGGCGATGAATTCGTGATCATGATGACGGGTAATCACAATGAAACCACAGTGGTTACCAGTGCCACCAAAATACTCCAGGTAATGCGCGAAGCGGTAAACCTTGGCGGCCGGGAACTTAAAATTCCCACCAGCATTGGGATCAGCATAACAACCGATACTAATTGCCAGCCGATGACCCTTATCCAGCAAGCGGATATTGCCATGTATAATGCCAAACAGGCAGGTCGGGATAATTTTAAGATTTTTGAACTAACCATGGCCCGCGACGCATCCGATCAGTTTAACTTTGAACAAACGTTGCGTCAGGCTATCCAGGCGGCCAGGCAGTTTGTCATGTTCTATCAGCCTAAGGTAAATAAAAACCGCGAGTTAGTTGGCCTCGAAGCCCTGGTCAGGTTAGAGCTTAGCCCGGGTAAATTTACCTCGCCGGCAGATTTTATTCCGGTGGCAGAGGAGTCCGGCCAGATTATCGCGTTAGAAGAACTTATCCTGCGACTGGTATTTGAACAGCTGGCGAGCTGGCATCACACCTACCCGCTTACGCCACGGGTCTCGATCAATCTGTCGGGCATACATCTGCTGTCTGACACCTTTCTGCCATTTCTTAATCAATGCATGGAAGAGTTTGCCATTCCCGGCGCCTGGATTGAGTTTGAGGTCACTGAAAGCGTGTTTCTCAACGACATTGAACGATGTATTCAGGTGTTACAGGTGCTGCAGGGAATGGAAATAGCCATCTCCATTGATGATTTTGGTACCGGCTACTCTTCGCTAAACTACCTTAAAAATCTGCCGGTAGATGTACTTAAAATCGATCGCTCGTTTGTGCTGGAATGCGCCAGTCAGAAAGAAGACGCGAAAATTTGCTCGACGATTATCGAATTGGCTTCTACCCTGGGGATCAGTACCATCGCTGAGGGAGTAGAAACCAAGGCCCAATTTGAATTTCTGGCCGCTCACGGCTGCGAACACTTTCAGGGCTATCACTTTTACCGTCCCTTATCAGTGTCCCGAATCGATGAGTTGCTGGCTGGGTCATTCGAACCGCAGGCTACTCACTGATCTAACCGTAAACGGTTATTAGTATCCCGACTGGTTCTGATTAATTCTAAGGAGCTGTCATAGTCACTTTTCGCCAGTCTGTCGTAAAGCAGTACATTAACCGTCGCCGCCAGATTAAGACTATTAAAGGTAGGGATATACACCACATGGTCACACTTCGCGACTAGCGAAGGCTCCATACTGCCATCTTCCGGGCCAAACAGGTAGAAAGCATTATCCGGATGAACGAATTCAGGCAAGGGTGTTGCGCCCTCGACCAGTTCAACCCCTACTACAGTAGCCCCGGACGGAATAACTGTTTCAAGGTGGTCAACGCCAACCGTCGGGATCACCCGGTGATAGGCTTTGGTATCAGCATTAAATTCCTTAGCATGACGAAAACGCTGACCGGTATAAAACACACTGCTAACACCAAAGCACCCTGCGGCACGCAAAATGCTGGCAACATTGGTCGCGGATTTCGGGTTTTGTAACCCAATAGAAACGGCACGATACACGCTGAACCTCCTGACTGAAGAAGACTGCATTTTAGTTGGCTGGGGCAAAATCACAACCACCATTACAATCCAATCGCGCTTAAACAGCGTAGTGATGAGGTCGGGCAATTCCTACAGACGGTCGGGAAATATTTGCCCGCAGAATGAAAACTCACACAAAAACCTTTCGCTAAACTTACAAATAAACACTATTTAACAATAACCTATAATAATTTTCAGTTTTCTCCAAACGGTACAATTCCTGCAATCACCATTGGTTAAATATCATCAGTTTATGATGTTAACAACAAAACATCAGCGACATTGATTTATCAAGGATAAGGGTAATCAGGGGCTTAATATGACCAAGCAAAATATTTTCGAACCAGGTAAAAATTGTTGGCAGGAAACTCAAGCCTGCTATTCCACCCCGCTTATCGATTGTGCAAATTACTACCGCGCGTTGCATTCAAGTATTTGCAAAGCTGAAAAACAAATTGTCATTGTTGGCTGGGACATCGACAGCCGGATTCGACTGCTCCATGGAGAAGAGGAAGAGCAGTCTGAAGCCCCTTCCCGAATTGGCGATCTCATCAGGTGGAAAGCCGAGCAGAATCCCGACCTCAAAATCCATCTGTTACGCTGGGACTCATCCTTTGCATTTTTCG
>JAYZXK010000529.1:0-4612 GCA_036141415.1 Pseudomonadota bacterium | reverse complement strand
CGTTGTGTTTTGTGCAATAGCGGTGATGATAATGGGGCTGTTGATCAGGCATCGTCTGGCGCACAGTCTGGCCCGGCGCAGTTATCTGGTGGCGGCATTTAAGCGGCGTTTTAAACCGGTCTATAACGTTTGGTTGTTGCTGAGCTTAACGATAGTGGGGCTGGGTGCGTGGTTGGTAGCCAGTCAGCTACAGGCGCTTGTGTACATTGGCCTGGTGCTGATTGCCGGTTGCACCACGGTTGTGTTGCTGATGCCGCAGTTAATGAGTCTGGTTGCACGGCGGGTAAGTACAACAAAGCCGCTACTGCACTGGAGCATGCACAATGCAGTGAGTCTGTCGCAGCGCACCAGGCTGGCGGCCTGTGCATTTTTTATCGCGTTGGCGGCCAATATCGGCATGAATGTGATGGTCGACAGCTTTCGTAAGGCTACCGAGCAGTGGTTAGAGCAACGCCTGTTTGCCCCGTTTTATATCTACACGGATTTTGCAGGGGATTTATCTAAAGAGGAGGGCGCGCCGGTGCCACTGCTTGCCCGCTATGGCAAAGACGTTCGTGTTAATGGGCAAAGCCTTGAGCTACGCAGCTTTCCCGATGGCCCTGAATATCAACAATATTTAATGCTTGATGACCAGTCGCCCTCAGCATGGTCTGCCTTTCATGCCCAGCGCGGTGTGTTCATTAATCAACAACTTGCTTATCGGCAGGGGCTTAGTACCGGCGATTCAATTAGCCTGCCTTTAAACGCAGGGCGGCAGGACTTTGAAGTAGTAGGCGTGTATCCGGATTACGGTAACCCTAAAGCGCAGGTGTTACTGCCAGAGGCATTGCTCTCCAATGAGTATGCGCTTATTTCCGCTTACGCCGCTTTTGCCTCGCCTTCAGAGCAGGCGGTCCTTGAAAGCTGGCTTAACGAGCACAGTGAGTCGGCACGCCTGATCCCGCGAAGCATCCTTATTGAGCAGTCAATGATGGTGTTCTCCCGCACATTTTTAACCACTGATACGTTAAACCTGGTCACTATGCTGGTGGCCGCACTGTCGTTCTTTGTATCGATTACCCTGCTGGTGATGGACATTAAACCGCAGCGGTTGCTGCTGCGAAGTGTTGGCGTCAGCCCGTTTCGTATCAAGCTGTCATTGTTTTCGCAGTATTGTTTTATTGCAGTGAGTTGTGCACTGCTGGCTCTGCCATTTGCGCTGTTACTGGCCTGGCTACTGGTAAATAAGGTAAATCGTTTCGCCTTTCACTGGATCTATCCGCTGATCCTCGACCCGATGATTATTATGCAAAGTTTGCTGATCGGGCTGGGCCTGCTACTGCTACTTATGGCATTGCCGCTTGGCAGGTTACAGGCCAGGTTTTATTCGCAACAGGAGGCATTATGAACAGGCTATTGCTTTTATTGGTAGTGATAAGCTGTGCTTTTTCAGCGCCGTTGCAGTCTCAACAAGATAACCGCTCTTCACTGTTTGGCGGTTTTAAGGCCGATAATCAGGCGCAGGTAAGCATTGCACAGCCTTTGTCTTTACCCGCCGATCACGCCCCGCATCCCGGTTATCAGATTGAGTGGTGGTATCTGACACTGCTGCTGGAGAATGATGCAGGCGAGCCGTTTAATTATCAGTTTACGTTATTCAAATTTGCCCGTCCTGAACTGACTTCGAATTGGGGGGAAGGTGTGGTCTGGATGGGGCATTCTTCGTTGCATACTCAGACCCAGCATTATTTTGATGAGAAATTTGCTCAGCAGGGGACGGGGATCGCCAGTTTTAGCATCGCGCCGGTAGCGTTTTATATCGATAACTGGCAGTGGCAGAGTAAGCAGCAGGCGGCGCTTTTTCCTGCAGAGCTTAACACCACGTCTGGTCCTGCGGCGCTTACACTGAACCTGTCTGCTGATAAGCCGTTTGTTAAACACGGCCAACAGGGCGTGAGTTTTAAAACCGGTGACGGAAATTATCGTTCGTATTACTACAGCCAGCCGTTTATTAATGCCAGCGGCCAAATCACGCTAGATGGCGTAACTCATCAGGTGAGCGGTATTGGTTGGTACGATCACGAATGGACATCGCAACTGGCCGACGAAGACGCCCTGGGCTGGGACTGGTTTTCGCTGCATTTTGACGACGGGCGAAAACTAATGGCCTTCACCATGTATGTAGAGAGCAGCGAAGCTTATACCACCGGTACATTAATCAGTGCTCACGGCGAGCCGCAAACGCTGGCCCCGGAGGAACTGCAGATGTTTCCACTTAACACCAGAGAAGTGGCAGGCAGGGAGATCCCGGTTGTCTGGCAAATCCGTATTCCCGCTCAGCAAATCGACATTACTACTAAAGCGTTTAAAACCGATCAATGGAATGACAGCCGTTTTCCTTATTATGAAGGGGCAATTTCCTTTGCCGGCAGTCATGCCGGTAAGGGCTATATGGAGCTTACCGGTTACTGATAAGGCACCTATCAGTCCTGATTGCGTAACAGTGCCGATAGTTGTTTTTGGGTATCAAGAGTATCCTGATGACTTGCTCCCAATACGCGGGTTCTTGCTTTGAGTGTTTGCCTGAACAGACTCTCAGCCTGCTTAGCTCTGCCGGTTAACTGATAGAGTTCGGCCAGATGGTGAGACGCACTCAAAACCTGAGGGTGTGCCTCGCCAAAAACTAGTGTTGCCGCGTCGATGTGTTGGGTTAGCGATTGTTCTGCCTCGGCGAATTCCTTGAGAGCGATGTGCGTTAACGCCATGCCTTTCAGGCAATACAGCGTGTAAGGGTTATTCAGGCCCGACTTTTCTAACCATTTATCCAGGCAGCGCTGGTAATAATGAGCTGCCTGCGCGTAATCATGTTGCTTGAAGTAAAGGTCGCCTAAGTTTTCAAGTGAGTACAGGGTGTGCCGGTAATCGGCACCAAATAGCGCTGTACGCCGCTTGAGGACCTGCCTGAAAATGTCTTCCGCGCGGTTAAATTGGTTATTGTCGAGATAATAGGTGGCCAGATTATCAAGGGCGCCCAGGCTATCCTGATGGTCTTCGCCATACACCTTATTACTTACAGCAATGGTTTCTCTGATCACCTCAAGGTTATCGCTGCCATCCTTCAACACGTTTAGTCGACTAAGATTGAACAATAGCGCCAGATAGTTTTCATCTTCTGGCAGGTTGCTGTCTTTATAAATTGCCAGTCCTTTGTGAATGTGGCTTTCTGCCGGGACGATTTTTGCCGAATCGATGTAGATCAGCCCGAGGGTTTTGTGCAGTAAAGCTTGCACCACAGGCGGGTATTCATGCGCTGCAGAATTATCCAGCTTCTGTTCAGCGGCTTGCAGAATATCCAGCAAAGAAACGTCCTCTCCTTTGGCCACGAAAGGGCTGGTGGCTGCCAGCGTATCGGTGAGAAAATCCGATACGGCTTTAGTCTGCTTACCTTGTGATAACGCGATATCTCGCTCTTCGGCAATGCGATTAGCCAGAAAGCCGGTTAACAGGCTAAAGCCAATCAGGGCAGTTAGCGCCAGCCGAAAAACAACTCTTTTTCTGTGCCGGTAGCGCTTGGATTGCTCAATAAAGGTTCGTTCGTCCTGGGTAAGGGTAACAGCCCTGCGATGCATCAGCTCTTCGGCGTCGAGCACTTTTTGCTTCGAGTTGAGTAAGGCGTCACTGGCTTTATTGTTGTTCAGCCAGAACTGGCAGTCATCGGCCAGTTGTTCACGCTTATGGATTGCCGCGTTATTGTTACTTAACCAGGTTTTAATACGTTGCCAGTGTTTAAGTAAGGCTTCGTGAGCAATCGTAATAAATTGAAAATCCTGCGCACTTTTCGCCTCGTTATCCTCTGAGAAACTGCGCTGTTCACCGGTATTGGTTTGAATAATGGTGACAAACAGGCGGGCATTAAGAAAATGCTGAATGAATTGTTTTTCGGCAGGATTGGTGAAAAACGTTATTGGCAGCTTCCTGGCCGTTACACTGTATTTGTTTTTATGATCGACCTGAATCAGCGCGTGCATGATATCGTCCCAGCAAGCCTGTACACTGGCGGGTAATTGGTTAAATACCTTTTCGGCCTGTTGGGCAATGGCGCCTTCTATGCCACCCATTTTTCGGTAGGCACTGAGTAACAATACGTTGTCAGCGCTACGCTGCTCGTAGAGCAGATCGAGGGTGTATTCCAGCAACGGCAGGGCATCGGGGTTTTTAACCGCGGCTTCCAGTAGCACTTCATCTAAGTGGATTTCATTTTGTTTATCGTGTTCAAAACGCAATCCGGCAGCGATTGCCGGGTTTCTGATCATCCGGGTGATTTCCACCGGGGTGGGAGCCTGCAGGTCGTATTGTTTGCCCTGACGCTTTAATTCATTAAAGCCGGTTACGTCCAGGCATTCCGCGTAAAAGTCATTTCTGAGTACGGCAACCAGCAATAGCGAATCACAGTGGGCCAGCTGTGACAAACAACTTACCAAATGCTGTTTTGCATCCACACCGGCATTCTCATCCAGAAGAAACTGCTCAAACTGATCGATAACCAGAAGCTTACATTCCTGTAGCGTCTCGTCTTCGAGGTCGTCTGAGTCAGCTTTTGCCGGGCCTGCCAATACATGTTGCAATTGGGCCG
>JAYZXK010000528.1:0-3276 GCA_036141415.1 Pseudomonadota bacterium | reverse complement strand
GAACGGATAAGCAAATACGTCGTGGTCATTGATAATACTGGGAATGATGTCTTTACCAAAATCCCGCTCAGAGCCTGAGGTTTCGGCGTCACGCGCCAATTGCTCAAACAAAAATTCTGTATCAAATACGTAGTTACCCATAGAGGCCAGACATAAATCCGGTTCGTTAGGTACCGGGTCCGGGTTAGCGGGTTTTTCGGTAAAGCCTTTAATACGGTAGTCTTCGTCTACCGACATAACACCAAATGCGCCAGCCGCTTCTTCCAGTGGTACCTTCATACAGCACACCGTCATTTTGGCGCCGGTTTCCACATGGCGGGCTAACAGGTTGGCATAGTCCATTCGGTAAATATGATCGCCGGATAAAATCATCACGAATTTAGGTAGTTCATCGCGGATAATATCGATATTCTGAAATACCGCATCGGCGGTGCCTTCGTACCAGTTTTCTGAAAAGCGTTGTGACGCTGGCAGAATTTCCACCGACTCGCCCAGTTCCTTTTTAAAATGCCCCCAACCGCGCACCAGATGGCGGATAAGAGAGTGTGACTTATACTGGGTGACGACGCCAATTCTGCGAATACCCGAGTTAATACAGTTAGACAGCGGAAAGTCGATGATGCGGAATTTGCCACCAAAATAGAGCGCCGGTTTGGCTCGCCAGGTGGTCAGTTCGTGTAATCGAGACCCCCGGCCACCGGCGAGAATTAATGCATAGGTATCGCGGGTAAGATTACTGATATAACGAGGGCTCTTGTCGGACATTCTGTTTCTCCATCGACGCGCTGTGTGATAACGGCTAATGCCTGCCGGTCTGAACGACCGTATCCAATTTTTTAAGGATAGGGTATTTGTAATTAAATTACATTATTTTTCACCATCTTACGCCTTGAATAATAAATGCTCAAGCGCTGTGAGTGTAAATAAATATTAATTTATTTGTAGTAATGTTGTTAATTAAAAATGAGAGCCTGTGCAGATAATCTCGCAGGTCGGAATTTTTATAGAAACGGCAGTTACAGCGTAAAGATGAATTCCAGCGCGTTAAGATTATACTAAAAAGAACGCTGATAGTTGTTTGTAGGGAATTGTTAGCACAAGGCGAGCAAGAGTATTGAGTTATTAACAGTAGAGCACTGTACGCTGCAAGAGGAATAATCCTATTAGTATTACACCGGTTTTATCAACAAAAGCTGCTGGCCTGATGCTCACAATAAGCGTGATAACTCTTTATTTGATTTAGTTAATACAAAAAACACTGTGAAACTCTTATTTTGTTAAATTAATGTTATAATTGGGCAGTGTGTTTTCAACGGGAGACGGTATGTGGGGCAGTAAATGGTTTATAAATCTGTTTATTGTGGCTTTTTTAGTCATTCTGACCGGGCTTTTCCTGCCGGATGAATTTCACATTGAGCAATCCATCGAAATAGATGCCCCCGCTGATAAAGTCTATGCTGCCATTGTAGATTTGCGCAAGTGGGAGCAGTGGGGAACCTGGTTTCAGAAGGACAATAATGCTGTTATTACCTATGACGGCCCGGATCGCGCTATCGGTATGCGAGCCCGCTGGAGCAGCGAAATTATAGGCCGCGGCAGTATCGAAATTACCGCTTTGCAGTTTAACCGGCAACTGATTTACAGCGTGAGTAATGATACGCAAGGAATAAGCGCTCATGGCGAAATGCGGCTTAAACCCCAGGAAAACAGCACGATGTTGGTGTGGAGCAGTCGCGGTAAAGTAGGGATCAACATTATTGACCGCTATAAGCTGCTGTTTTTTGATGACAAGCTCGGCAAAGATATTCAGGTGGGTCTGGAAAACATCAAGACCCTGGTCGAAAATAGTATCGAATAGCGGAATATCCGAGCGCTATTAACCTTTAGTACACTTGTGCCTGTTTGGGGGATCTCAAATCTGGCTTTCGGCGTATACTACAGTCAAATCAACTACTAAGGCGGTCGAAAGTGATATCCTTCAGACCGGTATCTGCGCTGTGAACTCTGCTAAACGTCGCTTAATTGCCAGTCTGGCCAGCACCAAACTGGCCGATTTGCTTATTTCAGCTAAAACTACTCTTCCGGCCCTGATGCTGGCCTTAGGGGCGCCCGCCTGGATGATTAGCTGGCTGGTACCTATCCGTGAGTCGGGCGCTTTACTTCCCCAGGCTGCCATTGGAGTGGTGCTGCGCCATTATCAGGCGCGTCATCATGTCTGGCGATTAGGCATGGTAGTGCAGTCGTTCTCCCTGGTTGCCATTATCCTAGGCGCTTCCTGGTACGACGGCATGACGGCCGGATGGTTTGTGCTGGGTGGCCTGTGTTTGCTGAGTTTAGGCCGCTCGGCCTGCTCGCTGACCATGAAAGATATTCAGGCCGATGTGGCGGAGCAGGGCGACAGGGGAAAATTGTTGGGGATTGCTTCTACCACCTCGGGCATTTTAACGTTAATTATTGCTGTACCATTGGTGTATTTTGCTGATCAGTTAGGCGAAACCCTGATCTTTGGTTTGCTCATTGGCGCTGTTACCGCCATGTTACTCGGCCTGTTTATTTTATTACCGGTAAAAACCTGCGTTGAGGTAGACAAAAATGAACAGCAGGGCGGTCACAGTTGGTGGGATTTCGATGCCGTGGTGTACAAGTTTATTGTGGTACGGGGGCTATTTGTTCACAGCGCGCTGGTAGCGCCTTACTTTATGCTCGAAACCGAGCAGGAAGCTTCCAGCCTGTTACCGTTTTATCTTGGCGCGCAGGCAGCAGCAACCATGCTCTCTTCGTTTATCTGGGGCAGCGTGGCGGATCACAGCGCCAGGCTCACCCTGCAACTGGCGGGTGTGCTGGCACTCATCGCCTGTGGTGGTTTGTTACTATTGCCGGGTCATTCGCTGTGGATTTCCGGCGGCCTGTTCTTTGTGCTGGCTGTGGCGCACACTGGTGTACGGACTGGTCGTAAAACCTACAGTCTGGATGTTAAAGATGGTCAGCAACGCACCGAACTGGTGGCTTTTAGCAACACCGCAATCGGACTTATTTTGCTGGGTTTTGGTGCGCTTTATGCGGCGCTTAAGGCAGCCTTTGATATCAATATCGTTGCTACCATGGCGTCAATGTTACTGATAGGGATTGGGTTGAGCTTTATTCTGCCCAAAGAGAAACAGCAAGCGGCCTGATCCACACAGCAGGCCGCTTTTAGACTAAACCACGCCGCAGCGCTAGATCACATTGTGGTGTTTGGCCAGCAACGCCCGCATGGTCCGCGAAGCGGGTTCACGG
>JAYZXK010000527.1:0-7472 GCA_036141415.1 Pseudomonadota bacterium | reverse complement strand
GCCTGGTGACTGGGTAGCCGTAACCGGGCCGTCTGGCAGTGGTAAAACCCTGTTACTGGAAGCCCTGGCCGGCCAGCGGATGGGGAATTATCGTCTGCCTTGCCGGGTGGCCATGCTCACTCAGCACCCGGTATTGTTACCTGCCACACTGCGTGAAAATCTGAATTATCAGCGCACTTTTACCACCGCCAGGCTGGAACAAGCGCTTAGTGAAGTAGAGCTTAGTACGTGGCTGGACTCGCTGCCGGCCGGGCTCGATACGCCGCTGGCGGAAGTGCCCGCTATCTCTGGTGGACAGGCGCAGCGTCTGGCACTGGCGCGCTTGTTACTGACTGACGCGCCGGTATGGCTGCTCGATGAGCCCACTGCGCATCTACCTGAAGCGCAGCATCACAGCCTCAGTCAGCTTATTTATTCCCTGGGGCAGGGGCGAACTGTGCTATGGGTTTCCCATAAGGCGCTGCCGGATGACTGGTTTAACCGAACCTGGCAGGTGGAAAACCGCAGGGTGCAGCAAACGGCTGGGGAGGCGCTATCGTGAAAGCCTTCATTACCGTATTACTGGCAGTGCTGCACGGCGGTGCCGGGCTGGGCATTTTAATTGTGTCATCGTGGTTTATTGCCGCCTGCGCCGTGGCTCCGGTGAATTTTAATTATATGCTGCCGGCGGTAGTGATCAGAGCCCTGGCGCTGTTACGCATTGGCAGTGGCTATGCCCATATGTGGGTAGGTCACAAACACTTACTGCAACTTACCTCGCTGCTACGCGTGCAACTATTTGAACGGCTCTTTGCTGCGCAGATCCGCCAGCTCAGTGAGGAAGTCGAAGCGCTGGCCAGTCATACCGAGGCCATCGCAGCGGTGTGGGTCGGCTGGGTTTCTCAGCAGGCCTCTGCGGTACTCATGCTGGTTGTGAGCGCAGTAACACTGCTGGTGCTGGATATCCCTTTTGCTGGCTGGACAATAGCCCTAGGCGTAATCTGGCTGCTGATCATGGCGATACTATGTATGCAAGGGCTCACTTTAGCTAAGGCGCAGGTATTACAAGAGCATGAATTTAGAGAGCAATCCGATGTGGTGCTCAGAAGTGTGGCCATCTGGCATTTAAAAACAGTGCAAGAGCAGTTAGCGCAGTTACCCTCCGCACAAACGTTGTGGCAAACTGAAACCAGTCAGCAGCGGCTTACCTTGCAGAGTCTGTGGGTGTTTCAGGGGCTTGCCTGGGCGCTGATGCTGGTGATTATTTATCTGGCTATCCATACTCAGCTTGAGGGGGAAGGCGGTAACCCGCTGTTGCTGGTGGTGCCCATGCTGTTGCTCAGCGCCGGTGACTGGCTGGGCCGCTCCTTTAATGGTCAGCCTGCGCTAAATCGCTATGTGCAGGGCAAACAGGCACTTAAAGCACTACCAGTAGACCCCCTGCAACTCACAGACGCCGTACCACTGTCCAACACGCTCACTCTTACAGGCTTTGGTTCAGTGAACCTAGCCGAGCAAAAAGTGACAGCGGAATTTGATGCCAGCGGTCTTTACCTGGTTGGCGGAGAAAGCGGCGCAGGCAAATCCCAGTTATTGCAGGCTATCAGCGGGTTGGTAGCCAGCCATGGGCAACGCCTTTGCGATGGTGATGCGCCGGGGGAGGGCCTGATTGAAGGCTGGTTATATCTGGAGCAGCAACCGGTGATCCTCGCCGCCACGCTCAGGCATAACCTGACCCTGGGGCGGGACTTTTCGGCTACCAAGCTTAATGACGTACTGGCCAAAGTGGGCCTGGCTCAACTTAACGACCTGGGCGAGTGGCTCGGCCCGGGCGGCCGCGTATTATCAGGCGGCGAGCGCAAGCGCTTAGGCATAGCACGAGCAATGCTTATCCACTCACCGGTGTGGCTGCTGGATGAACCCTTTGAGGGGCTCGATGGAGTAGCGGTTAGCCAACTGGTTGCCTTGTTACAACAGGAAGCCGCAACGCGCCTTATCATTATTGCCAGCCACGTGTATCCGGCTGAACTGCAATGTAAGGACACCCTGATACTAAATCCTGTAAGTTAATTCCCATCATGCAACGCGGATAGGGATCACATCGTCAGTGATCCCATGCTTTAGCCTGGCCTTTAAACAATCGGCCGAGCCTGCCTCAAATTCCCGGCAGGTTGACGAGCGTTGTTCGTAAATACTGCAACTAACCTGTTTACCAATTTCGCCTGTCAGGGCTACACACCTTGGGTTAGGCTGATTAGTACCCGCCATCGACACCAGGTTTGGCGAAATTTTAGTAGTCAGTTCGGCCGGAACCGAACCACCGGCAAACGGGTCGGACTCCGCCCAGTAAAAAGACACCCGAAAGGTGGCGCAACAGGCACCACAATCCACACAAGACAACATAATACCAATCCGCATAGGAGTATACCCTCTCAGAGTGAGACAAAACGACTTAGATCACGACGCGTTCTCTGGGGCATAGCCATTCTATGTCCAGAGGGCGCAACACAGATATAAGTCGTTTTGGCCACTCCCTTCGGGCCAGCCTGGCAAACTTTCCGGCTTTGTTATGGTTGCTTGATTTGGAACCACCAAACCTGCACACCCAAGCCTCGCCACAAAGCCTGCCAGTCTGGCTGAGTGGGTAAACTCCTATGCGGATTGGTATACAGCTCCACACAATGTGCAAAACAACCAGTGATTAGCTGGGTTTGCGAGCTAACGCATAAGGGTTGGAAAACGTCATTGTTAAAGCCGGCAGAGGGTACCTGCTCAACAACGTATTTGGCGAATTATGCCATTAAAAGTAAAAAAATCCTAAATAATATAAATCCATAATAATCAATGTATTAGTTTTTTTTTGGCGTTGTTATACGCAGTTGTGGATAGCGCCCGGGCCAGCTGGCAAAGCTTTTGCTGTATCACATCAAAGACCAATTTTATTTTGATACAGAGAGCCGGCAAATGAGCAAAATCCAGATCACGCCATTTTTCCATGAGCCCACGTTTACCGTGACCTACGTGGTAACTGACCGTGCCACTAACAGCTGCGCAATTATCGATCCGGTACTCGACTACGACGCCGCAGCCGGGCAGATTTCCCATGAGTTTGCTGACAAAGTTGTCAGTTACGTTGACAAAAATGGCTTAACACTCGAGTGGATCCTGGAAACCCACGCCCATGCCGACCACCTCACGGCCGCTCCTTACATCAAGGAAAAGCTCGGCGGGCTGATTGGCGTAGGCGATCATATTCGCCGGGTACAATCCACGTTTAAAGCCATTTATAACCTGGAAAGCACGTTTCTCACCGACGGTAGTCAGTTTGACCAGCTGTTTGTCGACGGGGAAGTAATTACGCTGGGGCACCTTGATATTGAAGTGCTGCATACGCCCGGTCACACCCCGGCTTGTGTGTCTTACTACATAGAAGATGCGGTGTTTGTGGGCGATACCCTGTTTATGCCGGATTACGGCACGGCCCGGGCGGATTTTCCTAACGGCAGTGCACAAACCCTATATCAGTCTATTCGTAAAATTCTCGCCTTACCTGAGGCTACCCGGATGTTTGTAGGGCATGACTATAAGAGCCCTACGCGGGATCACTTCGCCTGGGAAACCTCGGTGATTGAGCAGCGCCGCAACAATATTCATGTAAAAGATGGCGTCAGCCAGGCCGATTTTGTGGCCATGCGGGAAGCCCGGGATGCCACGTTGGCGGTGCCTAAACTGCTGCTGCCGGCGATTCAGGTGAATGTCAGAGCGGGCCAGCTGCCGCCGGCAGAAGACAATGGCAAGTGTTACCTGAAAATCCCCCTGACGGTTAAGTCGTAGTCATGTTGCTCACCCTTATCGGCGCCGTTGTGATTGGCGTGAGTCTTGGCCTGCTTGGCTCTGGTGGTTCGATCCTCACAGTACCGCTGCTGACCTATGTGGTTGAGCGCCCGCCTAAAGTGGCGATTGCGGAATCCCTGTTAATTGTGGGCGGTATTGCGCTGGCAGGCCTATGGCGTCAACAACGTACCGGGCTGGTGGCGTGGCAGAAGGTGGTCAGTTTTGGTTTGCCGAGTATGGTTGGTACTTATCTGGGCGCGCAGCTTTCCCAGTACTTCAGTGGGCTGGCGCAGTTAGTGTTGTTCGCCATCATTATGCTGCTTGCCAGCCGTTTTATGCTGAAGCCCGTTAACGTTGCTGCCAGTAATGACGTGTCTCTGGCAAAGCTGGTTCCGGCCGCCGTGGTGGTGGGCATGATTGCTGGTTTGGTGGGTGTTGGCGGAGGCTTTTTAATTGTACCGGCACTGTTGGCCCTTGGTGGCGTGTCTATGCGCCAGGCCGTGGGCACCAGTCTGGCGATTATTGTGATGCAGTCGATAGTGGGCTTTGGCAAATACCTGTATTTGTTCAGCCAGCTTGGTGAACTGCCCTTCGACTTTCAGCTCATTACGCTAATGGTAATTATCGGCGCAGCCGGCTCCCTGTTAGGTGCAAAGCTTGGCGGACGGTTACCCCAGCAACAACTGAAAAAAGGCTTTGGCGTGATGTTAATTGTGATGGGCAGCTTTATCTTTCTTTCTTCACTATACACGCTGTACTTCGTGGAGGTATCGGTATGAATATTCGCACTATAAATCATCATTTTAGCGTTTCAGGACCGTTAACCAAGGACGACTTGTATACCTTAGCCCAGGCAGGCGTTACCACGCTGATAAATGGTCGTCCGGATTTTGAAGAGCCCAATCAGATGCCGGATGCCATATTACGCGTATGGGCCCGGGCAGCAGGACTGAAATATGAGTTTTTACCGGTAGTAAGTGGTAACTACAGTAAGCAGGGTGTTGCCGAGTTTGGGCGAATTCTGCTGGGCGCGAAAGGCCGGGTCCATGCCATCTGCCGAACCGGTACCCGGGTATTGCATTTGTGGGCCCTTGCTCGTTGGGAGCAGGGGCTTAGTCAGCATGAAATAAAGCAGGCTGGCGACCAGGCCGGTGTCGACCTCGATGGTGTGCTTCTGACCTATCAGAACCGTATTAGCCATTCGCAAAATCTGCACTGAATAAGTCAATAAAATCAGTGTTATAGGTTCTTATGGGCCAGATGTCCGATAGGCGGGAGGGGCATATTCTGTCATCTTGATTCCCTCTTACAGGGATAATTGCTATGTATTTTCAACGTGTTTTCGTGTTCTTAACCACCGGTATCATTCTGATACTGAGTGGCTCTTTCTCTGCTTATCTTCAGGCTTCAGAAATCGCCGATTTAGCGGCGCTACGCGTGCAGGCTCAACAGCGCGTCGAGCAGAGTTATTCCTCTGACTGGATGGCCCATCAAAGCTCGTCGCTGAGTCGCTGGCTCATCGGCGCGCCGACGCTGGAAGTCTCCGCGTTACAGTCTAACCTGGCAACCGGTACCGATGAGCTTGAAGTGCGGCTCGGTGTACAAATACAACGGCCGGATAATCTGGATTTATTTGATCAGATGGAGCAGACCAATCAGGCCATCATGATTGCCCGGCAGCGTCAGCAGGCTCTGCTGATTTCCGGGCTGGTGAGACAGCGTGCCTGGGATGCTGCCATGGCGCGTCAGCAGGTTAACGCCCTGAGTGATAAGCAGGTGTGGCTGTCCCGGCTGGGCACTCAGTTAACCGAGCGGTTTAACGCAGGCGAATTATCTCGCTTAGCCTATTTGCAGTGGCAACAGCAGCAACTCGATGTGCAGCAGGCACTGGTTAATGCCAATGCGGAATTGGACGGAGCAATGCGAGCTTACACCGAGCTCACCGGCGCCCACACCTTACCCGCTAATATGACAGAAACGGTACCTGATAGTCTCGACGCTGCGCTTAACAGCCACCCCGAACTGAAACTCCTGAGTTTACAAAAGCAATACGCCGCAGCGGCCTATCAGTATGGCCGGCAAAGTCAGAGCAACTGGGATATTGCGCTGGTGGCGCGCCGCTTACAAAGCGTGATGGGCGATGAGAATCAGGTAGGTATTGCGTTAGGCATCCCGCTGGCCCTTGAGATGCCTGCCAACCCGCAGGATCTGCAGGCCTGGCAGCAAACCGATCTGGCACTTTCACAATCTCTGATGAACCTGCGAATTACCTTACAACAGCAGGTCAGCACCAATATGGCCAGCCTGACATCGCTGGAAGAACAAATTGCTATTGGCGAGCAGCAGGTTGCCATAGGCGAGCAAATTGTTGAGCAACTGGCGCAGCTAAAGCAGAGCAGCGAGCTGGAGCAAAGCAACTGGCTGCAATCGTTGCTGGAACAGCGCGACCGCACCTATCAACTGGATCAGCTCAAACTTTCTCAGCAACAACGGGTTGCACAAATTAATCAACTGGCAGGGCAAGTGCTATGAAATCGATTTTCTCTTTTCTTTTGTTAGTGCTGACAGTCTCTTCTGCTACAGCGCAAAACCAGCGGATTTCCCTTGAATCTCTGGGTCGCCTGTCACTGAATTTTGCTGCACCGCAGATTGTGCCTGCGGTGCCAACACCGGCAGTAAGCGGTGAAGTAAGCTATCTGCCGGGCAATGGTTATCAACTGGTATTGCCGTTTCGGGTATTACAGCAGCAATACCTGGTAGCGCCACAAGCCCCTGTGGCGGCCAATACCCCGCTGGTTAAATTAACCGGCAGCGAGGTTCATCATTTCTACGAAATGCTTGAAGCCCAAAAAGAGATTTACCGCCAGGCAGAGCAGCGTTATCAGCAAAACTTACCGTTATTTAACAGCAAGTCCATTAACCAGCAAACCTGGCAGTCGATTACCGATCACTACTTTGCCAGCAAGCTTGAGCTGGGCCATCTTAAACATGCCGAAGAGTTGTTACAACGGGCAAATGATGAAGATTCCGCGTTACTGACTGCGCCTGTAGCCGGTGTGTTTATTCCGGCTGGTGAACAACTGGATACCGAAGCGTTTGTGTATGGCGAGGTGATTGAAAAAAGCACCCTGCGCTTAAGAGTGCAACTGCCATCCGAGCTTGCCGATAAGGTCTCGGCATTAACAGTGGGCACTTGTCATCTGGACGTAGCCTATCGCGAACGCTTAAGCAGTGGTCTTGTCAGCCGGTTGTGGAGCGCCCCGGTTACCGGCAATGCCGACTGTAGGCTGGGTTTTGCTAATGCGGTTATGGTAACGCCGGTGATTGAACAGGCGGGCCTTGCTGTGCCTGCCTCAAGCGTTTATTTCTTTGACGGCGAATATTATGCATTGGCGAAAGAGGGCGCTGAGTTAGTGCCGGTGGCAGTAACCGTGCTGGGACGCCACGATGGTCAACTGCTTATTGCCGATAGTGAACAGCTTAAGAACGCGCAGGTACTCACCTCGTCGGTGAGTGCGGTACAAGGCATTTTACTGGGTCTGGGAGGCGAATAGATGATTGCCCGCTGGATCCAATTTTCCCTAAGTCAGCGCATTTTCGTGCTGGCGATGTTCGCTGTAGCCCTGACAGCCGGGGTCAGTGCGTGGTTGAAACTGCCG
>JAYZXK010000526.1:0-4726 GCA_036141415.1 Pseudomonadota bacterium | reverse complement strand
AGGGTAGGTGCCGGGCGCTAAATCCGGCCAGTCGCTAAGGGTGATAATGGCGGTGGGAGGCAGGTTGTCTGGGGTTACGGTAAGCGTAAAGCTATCTGAGGCCGACTGACCTGCACTATCGGTAGCACTCACCGTGACCACATACTGCCTGTCGGCAGTAACCACCGGGGTGGTCAGGCTTGCCGTGGCAACACTGGTGTCATCATGGGTAATGGTAAGTGCCGGTGTTGACGACCAGCTGTACACTACCGCGCCGGATGGGAAAGACACCTGTGCCGTTAAGCTTACATTGGTTTGCTCTGCCGCCGAGCGATCGCGACCGGCATTGACCGCAAAACTCTCATCTGAATCATCCTTACTCAACCCGCCGCCGCATGCACTCAATAGCAGCGCTATCGCTAGCAAGGCAACCTTCATTAGCAGATGATGGGTCCGTAAGGGCAACAGGCTCATTCTTTTCATCCGACGATATCACTCTTTTTGGCATAACACTGTGGGAGTTATCGGCCACCCGCGGCTGATTATTGAGTCTTTTGTGTAATTTTACGCTGTACGGTGGCAGGAGCGCCGTAGGCAACGGCATTGGCAGGAATATCGCGGGTCACCAGGCTGCCCGCGCCAATCACCGCGTTATCGCCAATCGTCACGCCGGCACATATGGTGGCGTTAGCGCCAATCCATACCCGATGACCAATCGAAACCGGCAGGCCCGCTTCCTCTGGCGGATATTGCTCTGGCCAAATCTGTGTTCTGCCTACTGCGCTGGAGATAATGCAATTCGGGCCGATAAGAACCTGATTACCCAATTTAATCGGGCAGACATCAAGAATGGTAGCGTTATGATTGATAAAGCTGCCTTTGCCAATAGAACAGTTAAGGGCGTATTCGATTTGCAAGGTTGATTCAATCTGTACCGACCCCGAGCACTGCAGTTGCGCTGCCAGCATGGCGTATCGCTGGCGGCGATCAGTATGCTGGTTGTATCTGATACACCATTGCCGGGCGACTCGCCTTGCCTGCTCGAAAACCTCACCAGCCGGGGCGTAGGGCGCACCGCTCGCCATTTCGCCAACACTATTGGCAGCGGCATTGTTGGAGGTCTTGTTAGTCAAAAATTAACCTTGATGTCATAGAGTTAAGTCGAAATTATAAGGGCGTGTGGTGATTTGGTAAATTGTTCGACAAAAGTGTGGTATCGGATACTGGTACTTTGAGCTAAACTCTGTTGTAATTTAACTAATAATTATACGAAGTTATAAAAATTTATGCGCATTGGTTGGCGTTCTTTTCTCAAACAAAAATTCCAAAAAAAATCTGGCTATCACGCAATTGGAATTGCTGTGTCGCTGGACTCGGTAACGTTTTGTGCACTGAAAAAGCAAAACGGCGAAATTACCCTGGCGTTTGAAGAGACTGTCAGCTTTTCTCATTGGGGCACTCACCTGGTTAAATGGGTTGATAAGCACGGCCTGAGCGGCACGCCTGCCTGCGTTGCGTTTTCAATTCACTGGTATCAAATTCTGCAGATTGACCGCCCAACTGTGGAAGCTAATGAGATCACCGCGGCATTATCCTGGTCGGTGAAAGAGCTCACTGGCAGCGATAAAGAAATGACCATTGATTACACCGATTTACCGGTGCCGTTGGCCGGCAATGCCAGAATAAATGTGTTTGCCCTACCTAAAGAAGATGTCGAGAGTGTCAGCGAAGCGGTATTTAACGCTGGTCTGGAACTCCAATTGATTACCGTAGAGGAACTGGCCACTTGTGAATTAGTGCCGGTGCAATCCGACCCTATCCTGACCGTAGTACAGGAAGCCGGTGAAGAAATTTGTCTGAATATTATCAAAGATGGTCAGCTGTATTTCAGCCGCCGTCTTAAAGGTTTTGAGAACCTGGGCAGCTTTACTGAAGACGAGCTCAGAATGGGCATTGGTGAGTCGTTAAGTGTGCAGATTCAGCGTTCTATGGATTTTTATGAAAGTCAGCTGCGGCAGGCGCCGGTGAGGCAGATTATGATGCGCCTCGATACCCCTCATCGGGATGCCCTGGCCAGTCAGATTGAGCAGGTGGTGAGCGCCAGTGTCAAAGACCTCACCCCAGCAGTGACTGCCACGGAGCCGGGAATGTCGGTAACGCGGGTCAATTACTCCAGCCTTGGCGCAGCGATGTGCGGATCTGCTGAGCCGCAGAGCAAAAACGAGGCTGCGGCATGAAGAACAGGATTAACTTTTATTCTGCCGAGTTTGCACCGCGCCTCGACTTGCTCTCACTTACCAGTGTGCTGCTGGCATGGGGAGCAACCCTTACTGTATTGCTACTGATTTGGGCCGGTGTTGCCTGGTATGGCGCTTCTATACGTACCGAACTGGCAGAAGTTCAGGACCAGCAACAGCAGTTATCCGCATCGGTAAACAATCTTAAAACCACGCTTGAGCAACGTAAGCCGGATGCCGGGCTTACCCGCACGCTGGAACAACGTCAGCAGGAACTGGCGAATCGTGAACTGCTGGTACGCGAGCTCAGCCAGCGGGAACAAATTAAACAGCAGGGCTTTGCCGGGATGCTTGATAGCCTGGCGCAGAAAAACAGTCAGGATATCTGGCTCGATACCATTGAAGTCAGTGAAAACATGATGGTACTACAAGGGCAACTGAGTACCCCGCAGGCCATGCCCAAGTGGTTACAACGTTTGGGACAGACTACGGCTTTCTCTGGCCGCACCTTTGATTCCACCCGACTGTACCGGGACGACGAGCAACTGCGCTTTGAATTAAACATGGCCCGGGTGCCGGAAACAACGCAACAAGGTGGTCTGCGGTGACTTTTGACCAGTACGAAGAAAAATTTGCCGCGCTGAGTCAGCGCGAGAAGGTGTTAATTTTTGCCTCGGGAATGGTGGTAGTTTTTGCTGTGCTGGTTTTCTTGCTGATTGAGCCTGGCATTAAGGAAAACGGTAAAACAAGCAGTAGTATTGAGATTACCCGTAACGAGGTCACCACACTTAGAGAGCTGCAACTGGTTTACGAGCAGGCCCTTGCTGAAGATCCGGATGCCAGCCTGAAGCAGCAGATAGTCCAGGTGGATAAGCGCATGGTGCGCCTGCAGGAAAACTTTGCCGCGCAATTAGCTGATTTAATCCTGCCCCGGCAAATGCCCGCACTTATCGAGCAGGTGTTCTCCCAGGCTGATGGGCTAAAGCTCATCGAAATGGCCTCTGTCAGCCCGGAAAATATTTTTGCTGATAATCCGGCTATGGCAGAGGTGCCGCTTTACCAGCATGGTGTTACGCTGACTTTCGAAGGCCGGTATTTTGCGGTACGAGACTTTCTGGCTCGCCTTGAGGAACTGTCGGATAAACTGTACTGGCGCTCTATGGCCTATCATGTAAAGGAATATCCCAAGGCTGAGGTAACCCTGCAGGTTTACACTCTGAGTACTGAAAAGGCGTTTATAGGTGTTGAATAAAATGTCCCCTTTGTTGCTGTTAACCATGCTTGCTGGCCCGGCGGCGGCGCAGGTGCTTGAGGATCCAACGCGCCCGGCACGCACCGCCCCTCAGGCCAGTGCGGCGGTAGCAGCGGCGGCGGTTGAACTACAACTGGAAGCCGTGTTACAGCTTGGCGCGAGTCGGACCGCGGTGATTAACGGCAAAACGGTTAAACAAGGACAGACAATACAGGGCGCAATAGTAAAACAAATCAATCCACGCAGCGTGGTGATTGCGCATGATGAGAACGGGGTTTGGAAAACAATGACGTTATGGGTCAGCCAACGGGGCGACGTGAAAACCAATGCAGCAGAGAATTATTAAAATGGGTAGCATGAATAGACGTTTGATATATATCGCTCTGGCTATGGCACTGGCGGGCTGTCAGTCGACACCCGAAGAATCTGTGGTGGAACAATCACTGAAACAGCAACTGGCTGAACAAATTGCTCATGAACAAGCCGCGCAGAAAAACGCCAAGGCGTCGCCGGGCGCTTTGCAGGATGTGCCGGACAATGTGACTAATTTACTGGGCAATGTGGCAAACACCGGTGAGCGCCCTTCGTTATTCGGCCCGGAAAAATACGATATCGAAGCTGACGGCGTTGGCGTAAGAGCCTTTTTTACCGGGCTGGTAGCAGATACGCCCTACAGCGTGGCTATTCACCCTGACGTTAGCGGGGAAATATCCCTGAGTTTAAAACAGGTCTCCATGGAGCAGGTAATGGAGTTGCTGGGCGACCTGTACGGCTTTGATATCAGCCGTAAGAGCAATGTGTTCAGAGTGCTGCCCGCCGGCATGCGTACCGAAACACTGGCCGTAAATTACCTGCTGATGAAGCGGGATGGCTCGACCCAAACCAGCATTATCTCTGGCGGTGTGTCCCAGGCCGATAATAACGGCAACGGTAATTCCAACAGCAATTTTAATAATTTCAGTGGCAATTCGGCGAACAGTAACAATCTGGGTAACCAGTTTGGTAACAATATTAACGGCACGTCTATTTCAACCCGCACCGAAACCGATTTCTGGACCGATCTGAAAGCGTCACTGGAATCGATGATTGGCACCGAAGGCGGTCGCGCGGTATTTGTTACACCACAGGCAGGCCTGGTCACTATTCGGGCTATGCCCGATGAGATCCGTGATATTAAACGTTTCCTGAAAACCTCCGAGGCAAGCCTGCAGCGGCAGGTTATTCTGGAAGCCAGAATTCTTGAAGTGGCTCTCGATGA
>JAYZXK010000525.1:0-8674 GCA_036141415.1 Pseudomonadota bacterium | reverse complement strand
TGCTCTGGTGGAAGATTTTATCCTGGCGGCCGATACGTTTTTTGCCAATGATAGGGTCGACCGCGATGAACAAAAAGCGTTTAAGTACTACCAGCGAGCGGCAGCCAATAATCACCGTCAAGCGCTGTACAAACTGGCGCTGGCAAAGCTCAATGCCCGCGAGAAGCGTTACCCCATTGAAGACGTTATTCGTTTACTTAACCAGGCCGCCGACCAGGGCAGTGCAGATGCAGCGTATTTTCTGGCCACAGCTTACTTGTTTAACGATCGGTTTAACGGCAATCCATCGCTGGTAAAGCAAGCTATGCTTAAATTCCCGGACGATGACGAAGACGACAGTGGGAAGTTGATTGGCATGCTTTTTCACTGCCTCTATCCGTCCGCCAGCGAGACACTGCAGAGCTGTGCAGAATCTTTTGCAACGATTCCAACCCAATCCAGAAAGAGCCATGATCCGTTGGTAAGGCAAATGATTGCTCGTTTGATCACATCTCAGCAGTTAACGGAATCCGAAATAGCTACTATCCTCAACAGTTATCACGCTATTACCACCTCGAATATTGATGCTGAACTGGTCGAAGCGGGCAGGTTGGTCACTCAGGCCAATGGCAAAGACGCCTACCAGGCAGAGGGACAAAAGCTGAACATTGGTGATCGCATAGGGGTTAAGTTTACAGCTTCCGCCGGAGATTTTTTTGTCCACGCCGATGAGCAACTCGGCGCTGTGGTGCAGTGGCTGGGGGTGGGTACAGATGGCTCCACCCGGGTACTTAAAAATATGTTGTTTTATGGTTCACCCAAATAACTCAACTATTTCAATTATTGGCGATCCACCTTTGAACTCGGTGCTTATGATGCCACGTTTAAAGCTATTAAACTGGTTATCAGAGACGTTCACAATAAGCCTAAACTGGAATATCTGTTTCAGGTTCAGTAACCGGTCACTGATTGAATCAATCCATCAAATTTAATGAAATGAATAACTTCAGTAATTCTGAATTTATCATTTCATTAACCTTTATGTGTTTTGTAGCTCCTTGTTTTCCTTACAAATTTGTAAACGTTGTCGGGTAACCTATTGATCTAAATAAACTAATAATTTTATTTTTCGGCCTGGCACCGCCTTTGCTTTTGTTGGCTTAATGTTAACAAAATATTATTAAAATAATGAAATTAGGTGAATATAAGGTTCGGTGTTGCACCAAAGTCATTGCTTGTAGTTTCTTAACCCTGCTGTTAACCGGCTGTGAAGCCCCCTTAAATCTGGCAGCCGTTGAGGCTCAACGAGCGCAATCCATTCAACGTATCGATTTTTATCAGTCCATGGTGGCCAACGGTGATGAACTTATTGCCGTGGGTAATAATGGTCTGGTTATCTCTTCTGCAGATGGCGAAGTCTGGCAGCGGCAAATCCTCGAGGGTGCAGCGTCATTGTTAACCGTCGATGCCTGCCCTTCCGGTGAGACAATCGCTTTGTCATTTGATAACAACATCTGGTTGAAACAGCCCCAGGCCAGTCAGTGGCAATCAATCGCTATTCCCACTAACGAACAACTGATGGACGTAACCTGTGCGCCGGACGGAAGCTGGTGGGTTGCGGGCAGCTTTTCTACCATTATGCACAGCACCGATAGCGGGGCTAACTGGCAGACATTCTCTCTTCAGGAAGATGCCATCATTACCAATATCGCTTTCTTAAATGACACCGATGCGGTAGCAAGTGCCGAGTACGGGATGATTATATCCTCCACCGATGGTGGCCAGAACTGGGATGTAACAGGCTACCTGCCTGACGAGTTTTACCCCCATGGCATGTACTTCACATCGTTGGAAAACGGCTGGATCAGCGGCCTTAACGGCTACATTTATGCCACCGAAGATGGCGGCGAAACCTGGACAAAAGAAACAGTGGATACTGCCGTTCCGGTTTATCAGTTGGTTGCCGCCAATGACCAGCTGCTGGGACTGGGCGAAAACACCACGGTGCTGCGCCGCAACGCTGCCGGTAGCTGGACTACCATTGTTTCCCCTTCTGCACCTGTTTATCTGCGGGCTGCTGCTACCTCTGCCGACGGCGTCACTCATGTTGCCGGCGGCCGAGGTGTTTATCTGGCGCTGACTTCATCAATGACTGGTTCGAAGGAGTAATACCATGAATAAGCCAAAGCATAAGTTTACTCACGCGTTGCACGAACTCGAACTCAGCCTGTTTCGTCATCCGAAAACCGTGTTGCTGGTGATCCTGGCCCTGACACTGTTTTTTATGAGCCGGATCCCCGCGCTCAAAATCTTCACAGATTTTTCTAACCTGCTGCCTCAGCAGCATCCCTATATCCAGTTACACAACAGTATCAAAGACAGCTTTGGTGGTGCCAATGTGCTGGTGGTGGGCATTGAGTTTACCGACGGCGATATCTTTACCAACGAGAACCTGAAAAAGATTGACCGTATGACCCAGGCGATTGATAGCCTGCCCGGGGTTAACCACAATCTCGTTTCCAGTGTAACCCACCGTAACTCACGCCATATCTGGCTCACAGAAGTAGGAAGTATTAACTCACAGCCCTACTTCGATGCGACTTCAGGCGACTACAGTCAGGCGCAACTAGACGAGATGCAGGCTAATATTGCGGCGAACCCGAGGGTCTACGGCCCATTGGTGTCACCTGACTTTAAAATGGCGCTGGTTAAAGCTCAGTTAATCGAAGGGCAGCTGGATTACGCCGGTACCTTTGAGAAACTGCAAAAAATCCGTGAGCAGGAAAAACAAGCTGGCATAAACATTTATGCAACCGGCCAGCCTGTGCTGGTGGGCTGGGCGTACACCTACCTTGATCAAATCGTGCAGATTTTCTTCTTCACCATCCTGATTATGCTAGCGTTACTGATTTTTCATTTTCGCCGTGCATACGGCGTATTGGTGCCACTTGGCGGCGTAATGGTTTCCACTATCTGGGGGCTCGGGATCATCAGTTTGCTGGGCTATAACCTGGATCCACTCGGCTTGGTTATCCCGTTCCTGATTGCTGCCCGGGCAATGAGCCACGGCGTGCAAATCGTCGAGCGCTATTACGCCGAAGTAGTGCAATGCGGTGATGGGGTTGTGGCTGCTAAAGAGACCTTTAACAGCCTGTTTCGACCGGGTACGTTGGGGGTCGTTTCCGATGCAGTGGGGCTGCTGTTAATTGCAGTCGGGTCTATTCCACTGAATACACAGCTGGGTTTTTACGCTTCACTGTGGGCAATTACCGTGGTGTTCACCGTGTTGGTGGGCGTGCCGGTATTGCTGACCATTTTGCCAACACCGAAAAATCCGGAGCTTAAAGAAACTTTTTTACGCCATATCGGCGCCAGTTGTTCTCGCCTGGTGGGGCGTCCGGGTGCCGCGCGTAGTCTGTTATTAACGGCTACTGCATTAATGGCCATTGGTCTGGTGAGCGCATCACAGGTGCAAATTGGTGATTCAGAGCCGGGTTCGCCGATTTTGTATCCTCACCATGATTACAATGTGTCGTCGCGGGTTGTGAACGATCAGTTTCCAGGTTCGGAAGAGCTCTACATTGTGGCCGAAACCGATGAGCCCGGCGGGCTGAAGCGACCGGAAGTGCTTAAATCGCTGATCGACCTGCAACAGCACATGCTGAGCGATCCGGAAGTCGGCGGCAGCAAGGGTCTGACCGACTTAGTGATGCAGGTAAACCGCCTGATGCACAATAACGATCCCCGCTGGTATCAGATCCCCCATGATAAAGCCTATGTGGGCGGTCTGATGTTTACCTACATGGCATCAAGCCCCATCCCCGGCGCCCTGAATGAGTTTAATGATACCGATGATCGTATTGCCAACCTGGTGTTTTACTACAAAGACCGCCAGGGCGAAACGATCCGCCGTGCTATTCACATGGCTAAAACCTGGATTGCCGAGCACGGTGATGATGTGCAAGGGCTTACTATTCGTTTAGCTGGCGGTACGCTTGGTGTTGCTGCTGCGATGAATGAATCGGCGTTTGAAACCAATCTGATTGTTTTACCCAGTGTGTTCCTGCTGATCTTTATCTTTGTCATGGTGTTCTATACCTCATGGCATGCCGGCGTGATGATGCTGATGACCATGATGTTTGCTACCACTCTCACTTACGCCTACATGGGATTATATGGTCTTAGTATCGATATCAATACCGTCCCTGTAGTGGCGGTGGGGATTGGCGTTGGCATCGATTATTCCATCTACATGATGGACCGTATTCGCGAATTTATGGCCCGTACCCAGGATCTGACAACCTCTGTACGCCAGTCAATTGCCACTACCGGGATGGCGATTAGTTTTACCGCCGTCACCCTGATGGCCGGGATTATCATGTGGGTCATTCTCTCTGACCTGCGCTTCCAGTCCGACGCCGCCCTGCTGCTGTGCGTCATGATCGTAATCAACGGGTTTGCCGCCATGTTGCTGGTACCAGCATGGGTATTGGTGTTCAAACCCAAATTTATCGTCAATGTATACAGCGACGAAGATGGTGTGCTGTATGCCGATGGCGAATCTGCCAAACAACCAACCACGCATAAAGACGTTGGCGACGAAGGCGGAAGTCTAGCCGGAAACGTAAGCCGCGCGTAAGCGGCACTTTCCCTACACATTGCTCCAGAGGACATTAGGATGCACACAATAAAACCCAATAAGTATTGCTCCATATTGCGTCGTTATGCGCTGCCGACGTTGCTGTTATGCAGCACAGGTACAGCGCTGGCAGAAGACGCAAGAGTGAACGGCTTTATCGAGAACGCGACTTACGTTCGCGATAATGTCGGCCTGTCAAAGTTTAGAAATACCCTGCAAATCGAAGCTGAAAAAAATTACGGCAACAAAGGTATGTTCAGTAATGTATCGGTTAACGGTACCTTCAGACTCACCTACGATGGCGTATTTGATCTCAACGACGATGAATACGGCGACAACGCCGGCGGCGCTATAGCGTTGGAAAACATCGCGACCGGGCCGGGTACCACTGTCCCCTTTGGTGAGGGGATACCGTTGCCATACACTTTTGATGTGGCCAACCACCCTAATGAGGGCATGATTGTGCTGGGTCAGCCTTTGCATGAGGCTAACGGCGGCGTAACTTTTGGGGTACCGGTTCGCCCGTGTGATGTGGACTCCCGCGGCTGTATTAACGGTTATCTTGACAAGGATGGTGATGAATTACGCTCACCTGAGCTTAATGACCGCCTGGACTTCATCCGTGAGTTATATCTGGATTTTGACATTTATACCGACAGCGGCAGCGTGCTGAGTACCCGCCTGGGTAAACAGCAGGTTATCTGGGGGCGTACCGATTTATTCCGGGTACTGGACGTTATCAACCCGGTAGATTACTCGCGTAACAACATTTATGACGAGCTGGAAGATATCCGTATTCCGATGTGGATCCTGAAAATGGATTATCGGATGGGGGCCACGGAAACCTTCGACGATATCAATTTGCAGTTGATCTGGAACTTCGACCGGTTCCGCCCACATGATTTAGGTCAGTGTGGTAACCCTAACGTTATCCTCGATGCCGGGTGTTTGTTCCGCGGCATGAAGACGCTGTGGGATCACGGCGGCACGGTATCAAACTTTGCCGGTGGTGCAGCGGCGACTGACTTCGGTCCTGGCCAGGTGGGTTTGCGGCAGGCGCATATGCCAAGCTGGAGCCTGTCTAACTCGCAGGTGGGGCTGAAATTTGAAGGTATTCTTGGCGACCTGGGCTTCTCTCTGAATGCGCTGCATTATCGTTCACAATTGCCGTCACTGCGTGGTGGTATACCGGCACAAAACTCCTTTACCGGTGAAGTGGGCGTCTGGCCATCGCTGATAGCCTTTGATGTCCATTTTCCGCGAGTTACCTTGTTGGGTGGCTCTGTCGATTATTACTCACAGGGCATTGATACGGTGTTCCGGGTTGAGGCGGCTCATACCTCAGGAGAGGAGTTCGCGAACACTATGCGTGAAGAGCTGTACTCCGAGTCAGATGTTATTCGCTACGTTATTGGTGCCGATAAAAACATCTTTATTCCGTTCCTGAATGATCGCCGTGCTTTCCTGTTCTCAGGGCAGATTTTTGGTCAGCACCTGCTCGACCATGAAGAAGAGCAGCGAGCTCTGGGCCCGGTGGGTATGCCTGACTGGGACGAAAACTGGACGGCTACCCTGTTGATTAAAGGCTGGTGGATGAATGACCGCCTGAGCCCGCAAATAGTGGCAGCCCACGACTTCCGCGCCGAAGCATCGGTTATCTCTTTTGCGGTCGAATATATCGTTAACGACAACTTCAAAATTACCGGCGGGGCCAACTTTAAGGTCGGTACCGGCGCCCGTGCTTACGATGATTGTCGCACCTGTAATCCGTTCTCACCCTTTACCCAGGCATTTCCAGAACATCCGGATGGATATTCACTTGGCCTTGGTGGCTATGAACCTCTGGGACGCTTTAAATCCGGCCCCATCGGCATGGCACAGAAAGAAGATGAGCTTCAGTTAACGCTTCGTTATAGCTTCTAATAGGAATTCAATTATGACTCTAAAGATAAAAAAACTATCAGCATTGATTATCGGGGGCGCGCTTTCCTCTCTGGCGGGCGGTGCAATGGCTGCCTCTGAAGTAGTGGAAAAATCATTTTATCCCTACAAAGCCGATACCCCTGAATTCGCCGGCCTGACACCGGGCATGGTCATCGACCAGTCAAACGTAGATCAGTTCAAAGACATCGTCGACCCGGCTTATTACGACTTTATCTCCAGCGGTATGACATCTATCACCGTAGGTGAAACTACGTCTTTCGGTTTGCATGAAAACTATGTCAAAGCTACCGAAGACGGGCTGGGTAAGGTAAAGCTGGGTGACAAAGTGGGTGAGATCAGTGGTTGGGTGGCAGGCCGCCCGTTCCCGGAAGAGCCGGATATGAACGACCCTCGCGCCGGTGAGAAACTGGCCTGGAACTATAAATACGGTTACAACTGGGGCGACAGTGCTTCCATCTATCCGTTTTACTGGAAGTACCGTGACATGGAGTCGGGCAAAATAGAGCGTACCATTAAGTTTAATTTCCACTTCCTCAACTTTAAAGGCCGGGTTAACCACGAGCCTAAGCCAGAGATTACGCCTAACCCGTCGGACTTATTCCGCGCAACCTATGCCATGGTGCTGGATCCGTCGGACGTGCGTAATACGCAGTTGCTTATTCACCGCTCAAGCGACGACCTCAAGCGCGATAACTCCTGGTTATATCTGGGCTTCCAGCGTCGGGTAAGACGTCTGGCTACCGGTCAGGTAACCGACGCCTTTCTGGGGTCAGATTTGATGATTGAGGATTTTGAGGGGTATAACGGTCGCGTATCCGATATGAAATGGACCTATAAAGGCACTCGTAACATCCTGATGCCTTTCTACAATCACAATGATCTGGAATTGGACTCTGAAACCCATCAGGATGACGATGGCTTTGAAATGGTCGCCTTTAGCGGTCAGGGCGGCTGTTTCCCGAATATTACCTGGCAATTGCGTAAGGTCTATGAGCTGGAGTCTGAGCCGGTGAACGATTCCCATCCGCTGTCTAAGCGTGTCCATTTCATTGATGCACAAACCTTTACTATTCCGCGCACGATCTCTTACGACCGCAAAGGGGCTATGTGGAAGTCGTTTACCATAGGTCAGGCCCATCCTGATCACCATCTGGCCATGAACAAGGGCTCCGGTGTGTCTATAGACGATGCCGTTAGTATGGTGGATGTGCAGGCGAATCACTGCACAACCGCGCAGTTTAAAGGGGTTATCGACCCGAGCCTGTCACCGGTGACCAAGTTTAACACGCAGTATATGCGCGCTTCGGGCAGTTAATTCAGTCGGCCATCCTGGCATCCGAACCATGTCAGGTTCCTCCTCGGATAATGGCTAACTGAATAAAGGAATATGGGGCTGGCGACGGCCCGCCCCATTATTCTGAACTATCTCACCGCTATGCACTGTGTAGTACCACAAACCGCTTATATTATGCCCGCTAGCAAAACACCTTTACTTACCGGTACGAATTGCACACCATGTCTGATAACCATCACAAATAAAAAGGAAAATCAGATCATGGTTATTTTCAGGCTGCCAACGGTGTTGTTCGCCATTGCGCTGAGCATCTGGTCTTTGTCGAGTCAGGCCAGCACCCCGGCTCTTACCCTTGAAGAGGCGAATCGCCTGGCTTCTCTACCGCTTAAATGTACCCAGGTGGAGTATCCGAATAAACTCAATCAGGTGCTTGATAGTGACGAATACCTAAAGTCACCCAAAGCACTGCACCCGGCCTTTTATGGCTGCTTTGACTGGCACTCGAGTGTGCATGGTCATTGGATGATGGTCAATTTGCTGCGTAACTTTCCGGATTTGGCCGACAGAGAAAGCATTAAAGCCATCCTGAAAACTAATCTGACGGCAGAAAACATAGCAGCAGAAGTGGCTTTCTTTGCGACCCCCGGCAATAAAAACTACGAGCGTACTTACGGCTGGGCCTGGATACTAACCCTGGCAGCTGAACTTCACAGCTGGGATGATCCGCTGGCCAGAGAGCTGGAGCAAAACCTTAAGCCGTTAACTGAGCTGATGGTTAGTAAGTACGAAACCTTTTTGCCGAAACTTATCTATCCTAT
>JAYZXK010000524.1:0-2959 GCA_036141415.1 Pseudomonadota bacterium | reverse complement strand
TCCTGGTGATTGCTGGTAAGCCAAGACGTATCGAACGCGCAGAGCGTTATCTTCTGGATGGCGACTAAAACGCTTTCATCGACTAGAAATTTATGCTGACTGCACCGGTGGTGGAATCATAATCAACGGTTAATGAGGGATTGCTTACCAGTGAGTAGGTGCAGGTAAAGTTGTTATTATACTGGGCCTCGTACAGAGCGCTGTCGTTGGTGGCAACGCTCGCATCGCGGGTATTGAGCACCGCTCGCCATACATCCAGACAATCGTTGTCGCTATTAAGCGTTAAGCTGGTGCCCCGGGTATCGGCCGGAAAGCCATTGGCATTTACGCTAAGGTCGCCACCTACTGCCGGATCGGCAATGGCAATAAAATCCTGCTGAGCTTCATTGTTACCCGCCACTTGCCACTTTAAATGAATGAAGTCGACCCCGGACTTAAACGCGCTGGCGGTGGAACGAAATGTCGCCTGGCTGGCATCACCAGAAAAATCAACAAACTTGGGCAGGGCAACTACCGACAATACGCCAATTAGCACGACAACAATAATCAGTTCGATTAACGTAAAACCCGATGACTGACGCATGCAATAACTCCCTGTAATACTCTGTACTGCAATAAAATTCGGTTGCAACAATATTGCATTACCCCGCAGTAGGCAAGTGTTCTGGCGTAATAGTAGGGCGGTTAGTGATGCGCTTGATAGTTTCGCTGAAAGTCGGGCTAACAGGTTCTGCGCGTGAGGTTATGCAGCGTTAATAATCTAACACCAGCAGTTTACTACTGGTGTTATTATTGTGCGGGTGGTTTAGGCTACGCGATCGTCTTCCAGATCTTTAAATTGTTTTTTCAGGTCGTAGCCAGGGTCAGTAACAATTTTTTCTAAGGTAACAATACGAGCTTTAAGTGCTTCAACTTCTTTTTCCAGCTCGTTAGTTTTGTCATTATCAGCGTGATTATTTTTAGCCTTATGCTTGGATGTGGAAATAATGGTGCCAGCTAAAATGGCAACGATCACAACTACTGCAGTCCAAAAGCTCATAATATTTTCCCTTCGTTAATCAGTTTCGTATAATCAGAGGCTTAACGTCGCATTTCCAACCCAGTATATCGGTGTTGGTGATGTGACGACTAGCATCGTTTGGGATTAGTATAGCAAGTACTTCGCCAGATAGTTAAAATCTTTTAAAAACATGTGGTTATGATTTTTTTATGGTGCGAGGCTATAATGACTATCGCTATTTTGACCATTGAATTGGGTTTTTTCACTAATGAGTGAGCAAGTTAGTCAAGACGAGCACTGGATTCGTTATGCATTATCGTTGGCGGCAAAGGCCGAAGGGATGAACGAAATTCCGGTGGGGGCAGTGGTTGTTGCCGACAATCAGATAATTGGTGAGGGGTACAATACGCCAATTGTCGATCACGATCCTTCCGCTCACGCAGAGATGAAAGCTATTCGTATGGCTGCCCGCGCCATTGAGAATTACCGGGTAATTAATGCCACCTTATACGTTACCCTTGAGCCTTGCCCTATGTGTGCAGGCTTGCTGGTGCACAGCCGCATTAATCGGCTGGTTTTCGGCGCCTTTGATGCCAAAACCGGAGCGGCTGGCAGTGTGATGCAGCTGTGTCAGCATCCGCAGCTAAACCATCAGCTTGAAATAAGCGGTGGAGTGTTGGCGGATAAGTGCGGGGGAATTATTTCTGAGTTTTTTAAACGGCGAAGGGCAGAAAAGAAAGCGGCAAAAGCGGCGGGTTAGTTTGCTTTTGCCATTTGTACCAGGTCAAAATTCAAAAACTGACGGCGTCTCTGAAAAATTTTCTGGCTTGTCTTACGCATCTGATGTCGTCTTCTATTCGTATTTTTCATATTAATCTCCATGATTATTAGTGGGTTGCGTTATTTGTCTTCTTCCAACCCGATGAATACCTTATTCACTCTAATAGACATATATGAAGGTGATATGACAAAAGATCAAGTGCCTTTCATTAACAGCGTTAACGTTTCTGCTACGTAGCGTACCTGATCCACAAAAGTAATGGCCTGTGCGCCATGAGCGAATCCTGCACGCGTGGCTGAATAATCAGTCTGCAGCCGCGGTAACTGTTGTTTCACATCGACCCATAAATCCGGGTTTGCACCGGCCTCAATGGTGAGTTGCCTGGCATCCTCGATATGCTCTGCGCCCAGGTAATAGGCGGCCAGAATAAACCAGGTGCGATCAGAGCCCTGGATCCTGGCGGGTAATTGCGCTTGCAATGTGTCTAGTTTACGGCCTATCTGCGCCAATCTTATAGCTGGCTGGTCGGTTTCTTTGGCCTGTTCATGCTGCGCTGCCTGCCAGTGGTTGAGGAGATAATCGATAGCTACGATGTAAGCGCCATCCAGCGTACTTTGAACTCCTGCAGCAGCCTGCTGTATAACCGGGTAGCGGGTTTTGATTTGCTCAACCAGTTCTCTGGGATCGGGTTTCACCAGCACTTTTTCGGGTTCATGTATCTCGTTTATAAGCACCGCAAGCGAGCCATTGGTGCGACTTAAATGAGTAAATTCATAGAGCGTACTGAGTAACGCTGAGTCTTCAGCACGCACCAACCATTGTTTGGATAGTGTTGCATCGGGCAATAGCAGTTCGTTTAAAGAGGGGAAATACCCTTTAAGTGCAGCGCGCCAGGTGCTGGGAAGAACGGTACAGGACTCGGCCTGACTGATTATATCCGTTATCAGCGTTACGCTATCGGCACTTTCCGACTTTTGCCAGTCGATACCGGTAATGGCCGTTACTGCATCCAGTAAGGAAGGGAGTACCAGGCGTTGCTGTGGTTCGAGCGACGAACAAGGGGCAGCGCCATTTTCTGGCCCTATCTCGACCAGCGTTGTGGTAAATAATACCGGCCCATAGGCCAGCTCAGGCATGAGGGCGTCTGGGCGAAAACGAGGCGCAGCTATATGGATAGC
>JAYZXK010000523.1:0-20148 GCA_036141415.1 Pseudomonadota bacterium | reverse complement strand
ATACGCTAGAGAACCCGGATTTTATTGTGCTGGGCGATCAAAATGTGCCGTGGCGGGACATTATTCAATATTAGGGAGTAAGTGTTTTTATGCTTAAGCAATCATTAGTTCTTCTCAGCAGTTTACTGCTAGCACCGGCGTTTGCCGACTGGACAGTTGCACCAGAGCAATCCAGCCTGCACTTTATGTCGACCAAAAACGCCCAGGTAACCGAGGTGCATGCCTTTGAGGAGCTTTCCGGCTCAGTGTCAGACAGCGGTAAACTGATGATTGAGGTTCCACTTAGCTCAGTGAATACCAACATACCTATTCGCAATACGCGGATGCAGGAAAAGCTGTTTAACGTGGCGAAGTTTCCGGCCGCCACCTTTACCGCCGATGTCCCCGCAGACTTAATGAAACTGCAACCGGGTAGCAGCACTACGGCAAAAGTGGATGGCACCCTGTCGCTGCACGGTGTGGAAGCACCTGTCAGCTTTAACGTGAGCGTGAGCAAGGTGTCTGCCGATACCATGGTAGTAAACACGGTATCGCCCACCCTGATTGGTGCCGAAACCTTTGGTTTAACGGCTGGCCTCGACATGCTGCAAAACATTGCAGGCTTAAAGAGTATTACTCAGACGTCCCCGGTAACCTTTTCGGTGACCTTTGAAATGGAATAAGCCTTTGGCTTAACCCCACAAAAAGGAGCAGCCATCTGCTCCTTTTTCGTTTCTACAGCAACCCCTTTACCTCTGGCCCCAGCAGCAGTTGCCTTATTTCGTCGTGATATTGAGCATCAGTCGAGGCCAGCAGTCGGATCACAAAATCCATCGAGGTAACACTTTTCTTACCCGGCGCGTTCTGCTCGAGCAACTGTTTCAATACGCTGACAATGGGCTCGTCGCCTACCAGCTCCCGAAGCCTGGCAAACACCAGCGTTGCTCTGGCATACACATCAGGCGAACTGGAGGCATCAATAATGGCTCTGGTGGCTGTTAACCGGCCCCGTAAAGCGTGCTGATAACGCTGCCGTTCATAGTCCACCAGCGATTGCATGGCCTCTTTACCGTAGCGCTGCTCAATCAGCACCAGCTCGGCATATTTCGCCAGTGACTCTATTAAAAAAGAACCATCAGCCTCCACACCATAGCCAATCTGATGCCCGAACCACTGATGGGCCGCTTCATGCGCCGTTCGCCGATACCGCTGGTCAAAACCAGCATCGGTGGCAGGACGCGCCCGCACCGCCAGGCGATGCGACATTAAAATAACCTGTGGCAGCGCATAACCACTGGGACCGAATTCTGGCGTAAACAGTAAGAATAATTGCTGGTAAGGATAGGGCGTAAGCTGAGCCGAAAACCATTTAAAGGTGTCGGTCACTGCCTGTAAATGAACTTGCTGCGCGCTGACCTCTGGGCCACTCGTGAGATCACGGGTTAAGCCGGTCAAATGGATATCCACAGTACGCTCACCCGCCATAACACTATGGGTGGTACTGGTTTGCCTTGTGGCCAGCCAAACCGGAATATTGCGAACAGGCTCTGCAGTAGCAAATTCCGTGTAGCGACGACCTGAAGTCAGCCATTGGTTAACTACTTGCCCCTGAGTGTGCACGGTATGCGAAACCGGCGCCGAGACAACACTGCGCAGGGTAATCGGGGTCGATTGTAATGTGGTAGGCGGAGTGGCATTAACAAAAGCACTGGGTAACGGCATATCCAAAGCCGCTAAGCCAAGTTCTTCCCTGAGCACTTCATCACGTAGCGTGTACTGCCGGTTAAAGCCAATGCTGGGGAGTAACGGAATGCCGCGCAAATAACTGAATTCCGGCAGCAAAATTTGATGTCCTGCGGGTAACCACCAACGCGCACCGTTTACCACTATTTCCGCGTGTAATGTCAGCATTTTTCCGGGCTGTAGTGGCGAATCCAGTTGATACACAGACTGCTGTAACCGCTCGTTCTGAGACGTTAATTGCCCACCGCTGAGCGTTAACGCTTCGGGTTTAAAGCCCGGATAACTGCCCACTAACACTTCATGAATCGCCTCATCACCGCGGTTTTTAAGGTGCAGTGTGAGATTAAGCGTTGCCTGGCGCTGTTGCGGGAAAAAATCCACCAGCGCATCAATGTGCGTAACAACCGGCTGAACCCGCGCATCCCAGTGGCCATAGTGCTTTTCGTAGTCGGCGCGCAGAGCATGTCGCGCGTCGGGTGTCATGTAAGGCCGTTCTTGTTGTAAAGCCAGATGAAAACCTACTAGCACCACTACTACCACACCAACAGCAAGCCAGCCAGAGCGAGACAAGGAACGCCAGGATCGCAGCGCAAAGCCTGCCCCGCGGTGCGTTTTGTTTACCGCCAGCACCAGTGCGCAAACCGTGACTGCCGACCACGTAATAAGGTAAGGCCAAAACGTATGTTCACTGCGGGAGAAGCCGATTAGATAGTCGGCAGGCTGTAACGGCGTACCGGCGATATCGAGTAAAGGGTGGGAAATGCCCGCCAGGGAAAGGAGTGGTGTAAACTTAACCATCAGCAACAGCAGGCAAAGCCCGCCTGCCATCAACGCACTACGCATAACATGGTGAAGTGCCAGGCAAAGCCAGCCAAACAGCAATACAGGCAGGCCTGTCATTGCCAGTATTTGCCCATATACGCCTGCCTCAATAACACTATCTGCCAGCAGTTGAGCCACCAGAACAGCCACCGCCGTGATACTCAATAAAGCGAGCCAGGCAATACCCATAGTCAGGGCCTGAGCAGAGACCAGTTGGTGGTTGCTTATTGGGGTTGCGGCGATCATTTCTGCGGCACCGTTACGCTGATTTTGCCAGCCCAGTTGCCAGCTCCAGAGTGCCATGAGTACGCAGCCGGCAAAGGGTAACATATCCCACACAACGCGATTGAGCGCATCAATACTCAGCGGCGTGATGACTGAGTGGGGTTCTGCATAATCTATGGCCGCCAGCACTTCGGAGAAAATCGCGCCAGCGTAAAGTGCCAGTACTAACAGCATCACACGATTAACCAGTAACGCTTTGGTCGCGTTCATAAGCAACGCGGCAAAGGGATGATGAGTAATGGCCGCAGGCATTTTAATTTTGCTGGCAGGCAGCGGCGCAGTTCTCCTCAAACGCCACCAGGGTAGGCGTTTAGTGTTTTCATTTAACGCATTTCGAGCGTTCAATGCTAACCAAACCAGCACTGCGCTAAGCGCCAGCCAGGCAATACGATTCAGAGCAATGCTCGGGTTGACTGACCAGTCAGTCTGATCGCCGGTGAGCTGGACAAAAATCGCCGTAAAACCCAAAGGATCAGCCACCAGCATGGCCTCGTAGATCGTTGGGTGAATAATGCTACTCCCCGCCAGCACAGGCGAGCCGGTGACAGACGCCAGCATGACATAACCTATCCATACCAGCGCAAAAAAGGCATATACCGGCAGCGCACTATTGACCTTCTGAGCAATCAGTAACGCGGCTGCGCAATACAAAAAGCACGCCGGGGCGACTATTAACAAACCGTTTTTCAGCGCCGTGTGAATAATACCGGCGTCGAATAGCGGATGCTGACTGAGCATTAATAGCTGCAGCACCGAGCCGCATAAACAGATCACCGCCACCAGACTCAAAAAAGCCACAAACCGGTTGAGCCGTTGGGTAAACTCACTCGTTCTGGCCGCACCAACAAGCTCCTGCATAGTGTGGAGCCTGTCACGCTGCAGTAGGGGAGGCGTTAACGCAGCCACCACCACGGGCAGCGCCAGCATGACCACGGTAATATTTAGCATGGTAAGGCGTTTTGCCAACTGTAAATCGGCAACGGTCAGGCCCTGCACCAACAATACCGACAATCCGGGGAGACCCAGTGCACCTAACCACACCAGAGGCTGACGCACATATAAACGCCATTCATTGATGATCAGCATCAGTTCGCCTCCCGCCTGGCCAGTTCAAGAAAGTAGCGGTCCTGCAAGGTTGCCCGGCAGGCTACGGCATCAGCACCAGGCGGTTCATGATGGCACACCCGCCATACTGGCTGGCCGAAGTGATAACGCTCACCCAATAATATGCCTTCTGCGGGTTTTGCTGAGGTTTCCCACACGTTGTTTTGCATTGGCGCAATGAGCGCGGGAATAGCGCCACTATCGACGATGGCGCCCTGCATCATAATGGCGGCATGAGGACACAGGTGCTCGATGTCTTCCACGATGTGAGTAGAAAGCAATACCAGCTTATTCTGGCTTAAGCGGATGAGCACGCTGTGCAAACGCTGACGCTCCTGCGGGTCAAGCCCTGCCGTGGGCTCATCCATGATCAATAACTTTGGGTCGCCCAGCAGCGCCTGGGCAATACCAAATCGTTGTCGCATGCCGCCAGAAAAGGTGCTTACGCGCTTACCGGCAAACGCCGTCAGATTGGTTAGCGTTAGTAATTCCTCTATTTGATGTTTAGCCTGCTTACGCGGAATGCTTTTAAGTGCCGCAATGTGCTCAAGTAGCGCCACGCAACTCATGTGTGGATACACCCCGAAAGACTGGGGTAAGTAGCCAAGCTGTTCACGCAAACGCTGCGGTGATTGCTGAATATCCGTATTGTTAAAGCAAATCTGCCCGCTGTCTGGTGCCTGTAAACAAGCCAGAGTGCGCATTAAGCTGGATTTGCCTGCACCATTGGGGCCTAAAAGGCCTACCATGCCCGCCGGCAAGGTTAAGGAAATATCATTCAGCGCTTTGGTGCCATCTGAATAGGTTTTAGACACGTCGGTCATGGTAAGCATGGGGTCATCATCCTGAATGTGAAACGAGAATGGCCTTAACCTACCAAGCTGATTAACGGCTAAACAGCAAGGGATGACAAAGCATAAGTTTGCGGTGACAAACGGCAAAAGGGTGATTTATTCAGTACCGGATGGAGAAAAAACCTTGTTGCGATGACTGAAACAGGACTCCGGCAGTATCAGGTTTTACTTTCATCTTTAAATTGCGTAGGTTCATCATTCATAACGTGTGCAGGCCGCGCCTTTCAGGCAGGCTTTGACAGCATTATTTTATTCAAGGGTTCAGAAACAGTGTGGTTAATTTGCGCAAAAACTGTTTGGTATTGTTACCGATTTTTGCCGCGCTGTTGCTGGAGGCGGCGATTCGTTTTCTTTCTTACCAACAACCCGATGCCACCACTTATCTTGCGGTGCATGGCCAACTGTTGATAGAGATGCTACCGTTTTTTGTGTGCCATTATCTGGCTTCAACACGCCCCGGCAGGGGGGCGCTGCTCATCTGGTTAGGCGGGTTTATCGGTTATCCGCTGTTAAGCAATATTCTGGCGCATACCATTCCCGCCTACGGTCAGTGGCGGTTGCTGGAAATACAAGGCGTAGTGTTTGCCATGGTAGCCAGTGTGCTGTGGTTTATTCACCACTTCTACGGGCGGGTTAAGCAGGGCCCCCGAAGCTGGATTGCACACCTGTTATCATTAGACTTCATGGTGGCCCTAAGCTTGTTTTTATGGGCCTTTACCATGGCAGGCGTTTTTCTGTACACAGACAACCCCATGGTCAATCAGCCATTACAGATGATCATCGACTTTGCCCTGATTACAGAAAAACTACCGCTATTTATGCACTATTTCTGGCAGTTCAGTTTGATGGCACTGGTGCTATTCGGCGTATATTGGTTTAACCGTTATGTGCTGATCCGCCGCTTGCTGGCAGTACATGGTTTAATACCGTTCCTGGCCGGTGGACTCATCTTTATTCTGCTGTTCAGCACACCGATAAGCGCGCTGCTGTTATTGATGCCGCTGAATAACGTCACAGATTTCACCTTACTTCCCTCGGAAAACCATAACCCGTTTGACCCCTTTAACAGTCAGATGACCTTTTGGTTGTTGATGTTCAGCACCCCTATTATTCTGGCGTTTGAGCGCAAATCTCAGGATGCCAGAGTAGCGGATATTGCCCGCCGACAAACCCGCACCGAATTGCAAATGCTGCAACAACAGGTAAACCCTCACTTTCTGTTTAATACCCTGAATAATTTGTATGCGCTGTGTCTGGAGCGTTCACCACAGGCGCCGGACATGGTAGAAAAACTCGCAGGGCTGTTACGCTACACCGTTTATCAGGGCCAGAAAGAACAAGTATCCCTGGTTGATGACGTGCGTTATTTGCAGGACTACCTGGCACTGCAGTCTATGCGCTATACCGATGACTGTCACTTTCAGTGCACCTGGCCAACCCAGGCTGAACGCTGGCAGCTGTCACCGCTGTTACTGATCATAGTGTTGGAAAATGCCTTTAAACATGGCATCGAAAAAGCCAGCAAGCCCTGCGAGCTTAAGTTAGCGCTCACACTGGATAATAATCGCCTGGTATTTGAATGTAAAAACCCCATAGGCCAGAGCGCACAAACGTCAGTTAATGAAGACAACAGCGGGCTGGGGCTGGAAAACCTGCGGCGCCGCTTAAACCTGCAGTACGCTAATTGCCACGAGCTGATTAGCGAACAGCGCGGTAATCACTGGTACACCCGATTGCAGATGGAGCTCGCGCCATGCTAAACGCATTGATTGTGGATGATGAGCCGTTAGCCCATAAAGTCATTTTGCATCACCTGGCCAGTCACCGGGACGTAAAGGTGGTAAAACAATGCTATAACGCCGCCGAGGCACTGGCCTGGTTAGCCTCTAACCGCGCTGATTTGATCTTCCTCGATATTAATATGCCGCAGCTAAACGGCATGGATATGCTCAAGGTCATGGCTAACCGACCCCAGGTGATTATCGTCAGCGCCTATGAGGAATTCGCCCTGCAGGGTTTTGAACTGGATGTGACCGATTACCTGTTGAAGCCGGTGAGTGACGCCCGCCTTACATCTGCCTTAGATAAAGTTCGCCAGCGCAGCGCTGCCAGCCAACCTATACCGGCACCCAAAGAGATTGTGATTAAAGTAGACCGCGAACTACGAAAAGTAAGCCTGCGAGACATCACCTATCTGGAAGCCTATGGCAACTACGTCAAGGTGTGGCAGGGTGATAGCATGCTACTGGCCAACAGCACTTTAAAGAAGCTACTGGCAGAACTGCCCGCACAGGCCTTCAGCCAAATCCACAAATCCTTTGTGGTACGCAACAACGCAGTAATAGGGCAAGACAGTGACTCAGTGTTACTGAATAATCAGGTGCGACTTAAAGTGGGCAAGTCATTCAAAGGCGTACTAAACCGGCTATTACCTCTACCCGGCCAATAAAGGCTTTTCAGGCCAACAGCGACACGCGATAATACCCACACAATTAACGCGACAGAGCTCCCACCTTGAACCAACAACCCAACAATCCGTTACACGGCCTGACGCTGGAAAAGCTCCTTACCCGTCTGCAGCAACACTATGGTTGGGAGGGTTTGTATCAGCAAATCAGAGTCAATTGCTTTAACAACGATCCGTCGATTAAATCGTCGCTGAAATTTTTGCGTAAAACCCAATGGGCCAGGGATAAGGTAGAGGCGCTGTACCTGAGTACTTTCAGTGACGGTTAGCTGCGAATCGGTGCTTAAAGTAAGCATCAAAGTGAAGCTGCCCGGGTGTAAGCGTCCAGCGGGCGAGTCGAGCGCCTAGACTGGTTATATTCAAATCACACTTTTCAATGCGCATTTGCATGCGTATACTAAATTTTGAATTTTATTGGAGTGATAAAATGCAAAATTTATATGACATCAATGCCCCAAAAAAAGCAACAAACTTAAGCTTAAACAGCGATTTATTGCAGAAAGCTCGGAGCTTAAAAGTGAATTTATCTGCGACTTTGGAGCAAGCACTTAAAGACAAGCTCAAGAGTGTTGAAGCTGAGAAATGGAAACAGGAAAATAAGGCTGCGATATCGGCATATAACGAGTTTGTAAGCGAAAATGGTTGTATAGGTGATGAATACAGGCATTTTTGATGGCTCAGTTTGATGTCTACAGAAATCCAAGCAAGAAAACCAGTAAGGCCTATCCTCTGCTGGTTGATGTCCAGAATTCTGTTATCGATCAATTAGCAACACGGCTAACGGTACCATTAATCAAAAGGAGTACCAGAAGCAGCCTGTACATGAAAAAGTTGACGCCGGAGATAGAGTTCGAAGGAGAAACTTATTTATTCCTTGCTCAGCAATTGAGCTCTATACCCGAGGAGGTGTTACGTGATCGCATTGGTTCTCTTGAGCAACACAGAGATTTGCTTATAGACGCGATTGACTTCGCGATTACAGGAATATAAACCGCATTCAGCGGCTTGCTTTGCTTAGCTTATACGCTGCACTACTTTGCATGCACTGATTCTGCTTTCCAGATTACAAACCTATAGCGAAACCACTTGTACTGTCCTAGTTGGCCACTGGCGTACCATCGTCATTAAACTTTGCGATGTCAGCGCCTGATGATTCCCATTCTTCGCGTTCCTCGTCTGAGGCTTTGGGTGAGAACCAACCCAGATAGGCATAAAATATCCCGATCAAAGGCGCCACCGGCATTCCAGGGGATCAGAGGCGACATTAAAGTTCCCCCCTCCTCAACGCCTCGCGATAGGTTTAACGTTGAATACCCCATGCCGCGGTAGACAGGCGAAAACATCCGGCCTGGTAATGCTACCGACAAATATGGGTCGCCTGCCACCAGATTGGTCGCGAACGCGGTTCCTACCGAAGCCACCTGAGTACCGGCAAAGGTTTTAACCTTGCTCTTAATGGAATTAATAATACTTCGCAGACAGCCCGTGGTTTCCAGTGCACCGCCAAAGCTTAAAGCAATCAGTACCAGCGATATGGTCCACATCATGGATTGAATACCACCACGATTGAGCAGATTGTCTATCTCGCTGATACTGGTTTGAATACTGTAGCCGTTATTCGCATAGTCAAAGGCCGACTGCAGACTTTGCCCCTGAGTCGCCATGGCAAAAGCCCCACCCACAATTACCCCTGCAAATAACGAAGGCAGTGGCGGGAATTTCTTCAGCGCCAGCAGCATGACCACTAAAGCAGGAAGTAAAGCCCAGGCTGAAATATAAAAATTGTCTTCTAACGCTGCCGTAATTCCTTCGATTTTCTCAAACGAAACACTTTGCGTATCAATAACAAAATACCCGACTCCAATATAAATAAGAAAGGCAATAACCATGGCGGGAATAGTGGTCGCCATCATATTTTGTATGTGAGAAAACACATCGGTGCCAGTGACGGCAGGTGCGAGATTGGTAGTGTCTGAAAGGGGCGAGACCTTATCACCGAAGAATGCTCCCGAGACTACCGCACCGGCGGTCCAGTAAACAGGGATATCAAACCCATCGCCGATGCCCATCAGTGCCAGGCCTACCGTTCCCACACTTCCCCAACTGGTACCAAGGGAAACGGCTACCACAGCACAGATCACCATGCCCGCTGCCAGAAAGATCTCAGGGGACAGTGTTTTTAAACCGTAATAGATGATGGTTGGTACGGTACCGCTGGCAATCCATATGCCGATGATCATGCCAACCACAATCAGTACACTTACCGATGGCAGGGCCACATGGATAACTTTAAAAATACCGGCTCGAATTTCTTCCCAGTTGAGCCCCTGGTATATGCCTACAAAGCTCGCCAGCGCCACCCCAATAGCCAGGGGAATATGTGGCTCAAATACACCGAAGTAGAATATCTGAGTGCCCAGAATAATCAGCGTCAATATCACCGGAGTGAGTGCGAGCGATAGCGTTGGCGTAACAGGCTGCTTCTGTTCCATACTGCCTCCATTCATTTTAAAGCGGGCGAGATGAGTGAACCTCCGGGTACAATTTAAACTGGGAACACTGGTTACTTAAACTCGATATTTGTATTTAAGTGTTGAGTTAGCTACGTGGCGTCGCGCTGTATAGATCGGAAAAGACTACCACCACCACCAATAAGAAACATAACGGCTTTAACCAAAAAAGCCGTCATACGACGGCTTTTAATGTTAGTTATCAGGCTATTACGCTGCTTCGGGCGCCAGTGGTGTTCGCGGTTCAGGGTAGGCACTGAAATCCTGAATCACCATAGGCTGCCAGCTACTTTCAGGCAACGCCGGTACCGGAGCTTTCACATTGGCAGCTTCACTGTGTTTAATGTTTGCCATACCAATACGAACCCGTTTTAGTGCGCGGCATTCGTTGATTTCGTCCTGGATCACGAAGATACCGCCGCGCATAGCTGCCCGGCCAAGGTCAAGGCTTGAGGTGATCCGAATCAGCGGCGCTGCCAGAATGAGTCCGATTAATACCGGTAACAGCCAGATAAACAGAGCCGGTGTGTAAATGAACGTGGCCGCGCCCCAGGCTAAAGCGACTATGGTCGCAACCTTTGAGCGTTTAAGTGAATCCATCCACGGTACCATGCTTCCTTCACGAGCCTGGGCTTCCCATTTAACCGAAATACCGGCAAATACGCTGATCACAAAGTAGCTGTGGTAAAACATCATCAGCGGGGCAATAAGAATGGCCATGGCCAGCTCCATCACGCCGCCTTTAATTAAACGCCATGCACCGCCAAACTCGTCGCGACGCTGAATCAACGCCAGGATCAGGCCCAGCACTTTAGGCATAAATAACAGCGCTGCCGTTCCCCACATGGTGGCCACCATCAACCCCTGTCGGGCAATCTGCCAGTCCGGGAACAACTGATATTCAGCAGTAAAGAATTCTACTGGTGTTAGTGCACGGTAGAGCGCATCGGCGGTACCGAACGCCAGTACCAACAGCAGTAACAATGACGAAATATAAGCGAAAGCACCAAACACAAAATGCAGACGGCTGGTTGCTTTTAAGCCTTTAACACCCAGCAAGCCTAAATGCTGAATATTACCCTGTACCCAACGGCGGTCGCGGGTAGCGTATTCAATCATGTTAGAAGGTACTTCCTCATAACTGCCGGTAGTATCCGTTAACAAGAAGCAATTCCAGCCAGCGCGACGTAATAAAGCCGCTTCCACAAAGTCATGACTTAAAATGTCACCGCCAAAGGGTTCTTTGCCTTCCAGCGTGGGTAATCCACAGTGTTGCATAAAAGGTTCTACGCGGATAATCGCATTGTGGCCCCAGTAGTTTGCGCTGTCGGTTTGCCAGAATGACAAACCGGTTGCCAGCATCGGGCTGTACAGGTGCGCAGCAAACTGCACAAAGCGCGCAAAGAAGGTATGCTGACGCACCGGCATAGGAATGGTCTGAATAAGCGCCGTATCCGGGTTTTGCTCAATGCGGTAAGCCAGATCGTTCATGCGCTCGCCAGACATAATACTGTCGGCATCCAGCACAATCATCGCTTCGTAACGATTCCCCCAGCGCTGACAGAAGTCGGCCAGATTACCCACCTTTCGGCCGGTGTTGTTCTCACGACGACGATAGAACACATGACTGCTTTTATCGCCTAAACGAGCGGTTAGCGCTTCCCAGGCGGCCAGTTCGGCCTCGGCCATTTCCGGCTTGGTGGTGTCACTGAGCATATAAAAGTCGTATTGCTTGCCGTTGTCGGTATCCAGCAATTCCCGCACGCAGGCTTCGAAGCCCACCATAATACGGCGGGTATCTTCGTTATACACCGGCATTACCACGGCGTGGCGCTTGGTGAGCGGAGCATCGGTTCGCGGTGCGGGTTGTGCTTTACGCAGACTGAGCGGATCGATATTAAACAGCTTTAATACAAAGCCGATCACCGCGGTCCAGAATGACATCGCCAGCCACAGAAACAGCATCATACTTAATACCAGCTGGGCAACTTCCATTTCGGTTAACACGTTAGGTTTAAAAATTTCGTACAGGCTCCACCCGGCTAATGCTGCGGTGGGAATGGCCAGAATCGCCATTATCGATAATCGTACGCCTGAACCCCACGCCCGCAATACAGGCGTTGCCTTTGGAGTACTTCCTTCAGAGTCCGAGTGAGTATTATTCTGCATGATAGACATAGTTCCATACCTCACTGACACGTTGGTTTTCTTGATGAATGTAAAGACGCATATCCGCTGGCTGACCGGCCTGCGGAGTTAGCAGAAAAGTTGCGCGCAATAATTTACCGCTGTTAACCGGGAACACGCGCGCCTGCTGAATCTGTCCCTGGTTGGTGGTAGCTGTAAGGTTTAGCATTTCAGGAGCAATGCTCATGCCTTCAGGCACCTTAAAATCGATAGAAAAACGGCGGGTTTGCGACTCCTGAGGTTCTTCGCCCGGTAATACGGTAGCGCCCTGACGAGTGCGCACAACCGTAGCTAAGTCGCTGTCGCGGGCACCGGTTACCGTTTCAAGCTGGTAAGCGAAGTAGCGGCTTTCACCGGCCACAAAAGGTGCCTCAGGTACCCAGTAAGCCACAATGTTGTCGTGGGTTTCAGATTTAGTGGGGATTTCCACCACTTCCAGACGGCCTTTTTCAAACCCCGCCTGTGGTGTTACCCATAAACCCGGGCGCTGGTGATAATTCGCTTCGCCATCAAGGTAGCTGGCAAAGTCGGTGTCGCGTTGCATGACACCAAACCCTTTTGGCGCACTGTCACTCATCGACGTGATTTGCAGTTGTGCAGGGTTAGTCAGTACACGCCAGATTTGTTCGCCGCTCTCGGTGATCATGTTCACACCATCACTGTCGTGCACTTCAGGACGATAATCGTCGGGCACTACAGCCGTATTTTCACCGTATAAAAACATACTGGTGAAAGGGGCAACGCCAAGCTTGGCAACGTCTTCCCGAGCAAATAACCAGCTTTGTACTTTTACGTTGGTCTCGTCACCCGGAGTAATAATAAATTTATAGGCGCCGCTTACCGAGGGGCTCTCCAGGCGGGCATAAATCATCATGGGTTGACCCTGACCCGGCTCAATTAGCCAGAATTTGGTGAAATGCGGAAACTCTTCCCCTTCAGGCAGGCCAGTATCGATAGCCAGGCCTCGCGCTGAAATGCCGTAGACATGCTCTTTACCAATCAGGCGGAAATAAGAAGCGCCCAGGAATACGGCAAATTCGTCTTTGTATTGTTGGTTTTTAATCGGGAAGTGAATACGAAAACCGGCATAGCCATTGTCATCGTCGGTTTCCTTTGCCAGCGGAGCGGCATCGCCATCATAGCGGAACGCTTCACGCTCGAACGGTAAACGTTTGGGCTGATTGTCTGCGCCGATAGTGTATACAGTGACCGGCTGCTGATACAAAAAGCCAGGGTGGAAAAACTGTACTTCATAAGGATTCTCACCGCGCCATAAGCTCTTGTCGGCTTTAAAACGGATTGCTCGGTAAGTTTGGTAGTTCATTTCTTTTAGCGCGTCAGACAGTTCATGATCGTCTGTTTCGTAGGCCTGGGTAGCCGACTGACGAGCTTCTTCAATTACGCTGTTTAAAATAGGCGCTGATTCGGGTGGCAGGTTTTGCGCTGACACTTCTTCGGCCTGAGTCACTGCCGCGCCGCATAGCATAAGAATTACACATGCGAACGCACGTACTGAATAAACGATTGTGCGGTCACTGAAAACCGGACCGCCGGCTGATAATGCAGCCAGATAATGAGGTAAAAACCGTTTGGTTGGTGGCATTGCTATCTCCATTTGATTCAAAGCAGCCAGAAAAACTACAGTGACTAGAGCAAATGCCGATCCAACCTTGTTACTTTGCACACAATTTAAAATAAAAGCATTATTTATTAGCAGGTTAGAGGCTAAATTAATTCATAATGAGTCTTTCTGTTCAAAAAACACACCGTGAAAATTATACTTTAGGCTAATCGGGTGTAGGTATTTAGCAACACTTTTGACAAAACACTTGTTTAAAAATCAACCTAAACACCACTTCAACCTTTCCAAAAAACGTTCTTAAAGACATATAAACACCTGTTTAATAAGCATTAATTTACTTTTATTTAACTTATTTTTACACCTTGGCCCAATGCTTGCGATAGTCCTGACAGCAAAACGCTTTATGTTTTTTCTTAAGGAGTACCACGATGAAAGCATCTTCAATTATCGCCATCACCGCGTTGTCGGCTTCCATGTTTTCGGTATCGGCTGCTGCTGATACGCCCGACTGGCGCTATGTAGAAGGCGGTTACCTGAGCTATGACGGCGATGGTGGCTTCGATCCGGACGGTTTACAGGTTAATGGGAAGTATTTACTCGATCCCAACTTTTACGTGAACGGCGAGTTTGGCTGGGCAGAGACCGGCAACATTGATTTCACCACTGTGACTCTCGGTGGTGGTTATCGCTTAGCTTTAAATAGCACGACCGATGCCTATGTTGGCGCGAACTTCGAACGCATTGATGCGGATTTTTACGATGACAATGGCTACAGCCTGAATGCAGGGGTACGCAGCATGTTAACACCTGAGCTGGAAGTAAACGGTGAGCTGGGCTACCTGGATTTGGACGACGGCGACATTACCCTTAAAGCCGGTGCCTATTACTACTTCAACCCGCAATTTGCGGTAGGTGCCAATTATGAATTTATGGACGACGCGGATGTATTTCAGCTTTCCGCCCGTTACGCTTTTTAATTAGCAGTTTACGCCCTGCATACAAGGACGAGGCGGGGCTTTTTATTCCTCAATCCCTCAGAAGTAAAATGCCGGATGTGGGTCCGGCATTTTTTTGTTTAGTTCAGCGTGATCTTGCTCCTACTGATAGGCTTCCAGTGCTTTAACTTCTTTTAACTGTGGCGTGACCGTTGCCGTATCGCCCACAATGGTCAGGTGCATACTGGCACTGTCCAGGTATTTCCTCGCAATATTACTCACTTCCTCGGGTGTCACACCATGCACATTCTGCACATAGTCGGTAAGGTATGTTTTATCCAGACCATGCAGCTCTAAAAACGCTAACTGCGAAATAATCGCGCTTCGCGAAGAATTGCGAAGTACAAAAATACCCGCCATGTAATTTTGCACGCCTTTAAGCTCCTCAGCCGTGGGGACTTCGCTGGCCAGCAATTCAATCTCTTTAAAGATTTCGACCAGGGATGCACCGGTGGCTTCGGCGGTTACATCAGCCCCTTCATACCATACTGCACTGCCAACCCGGTCGACCACAGCAGAACGCGGCGAATAGGTGTAGCCTTTATCTTCACGAATGTTGGTAGTAATGCGGCTGGAGAATGCGCCACCCAGCAGGGTATTCATTACGCTAAGTTTGGTGTAATCCGGATGGGTGGCATCTACCGTGGCCAGCCCCAGGCGCAACGTTGACTGTGGTGCGCCTTCTCGCTCAATCAGCTCGAGGGTTGGACCGGGCTTGGTAAGCACCGTTTTTGCCGCTCGCGCCTCGCCTGCCTGCCAGTCGGCAAATGCCGCTTTAACGGCTTTACTAACGGCCGCCTGATCAAACACGCCAGACACATACAAATGACTGCGATTCGGCACAAGGTTAGACGAAATAAAAGTTTTCGTATCATCCACCGTTAACGCCGCCAGACTCTCGGCGGTAGGATACAATCGGCCATAGGGATGATTACCATAGATTGACTGGTAAAAAGCCTCGGTAGCAATCCCGGAAGGACTGGATTTTTGCACTGCGAGGTTACGCTGGCTATCAGTTTTAAGCCGCGCCAGGTCGGCTTCAGCAAAGCTGGCGTTCATCACCATATCTGCCAGTACGCCCACCGCGTCAGGGGTAAACTCGCCAAGTACATCCATGCCAATAAAGCTGGAGTCCATACCTACGCTGGTAGCAATCTCACCACCCATACTGGCAACCGCTTCAGCCAGGGCCTTGGCAGACTGGGTGTCTGTGCCCTGACGCAACATATCGAAGCTCAGGTCGGCTAGCCAGACCTTTTCACCGTCATCAATATTACCTGTATTGGTAACCAGCCTGACAGTGGCTTTAGGGGTACTGCCATAAGGAATAAAGGTCACCTTCAGGCCATTGTCCAAAGTCATTTCCTGTGTAGCAGGCACAGTAAAGTTGCCTGGAGTGCCCCCTGCCGGTGGCATTTCCTTAGCGCTCACTGACAATGTCAGCACCGTGATAAGCGAGGAAGCCAGTAGTGTTTTGACTAATTTCATGGTTATTCTCCCTGTGCCTGTGATTCGTCGGCCGGCGCTTCTCCGGGCGTAACGGTAAGAATGGTGCGATTGGTTGGGCGCAGGTAGTCTTTCACCGTTTGCATAATAAGCTCCGGGGTTACCTGCTTAAAGTTGGCTTCCAGTTCATTAATCTTTTGCGGTTTATCATCAAACAACGCAAAACTGGCCAGCAGGTCGGCGCGGCCGAAACCGTAGAAACCGTCGATAGAATCAAACAGACTGGAACGGATCTTCACGATCGCCCTGGACATCTCTTCTTCGCTGAGTGGTTTTTCAGCTAACTGATTAACCACAGAATCAATAGCAGAGGTAATGGTTTCCTGGCTTACGGTGTCGTCGTGGGTAAACGAGCTCATCCACAGCATAGGGCCGTTGTAGTTAAACATATTGCCAAGCAGGTAGTTAATCCCTCCACCCACACTGCCGGTAATTTGTTTATTTTTTACCAGCTCCTGATACAACAGGCTGTCTTCACCCTGCACCAGGATCTGGTCGATGATGCCCATGGCATAGTATTCAGGGGTATCCCGGGGCGGCATTTTATAGGCAAAGGCATAGGCTGGTTTTGGCGCCAGCTTATCGTATTTATTAAAGACCTTTTCTTTTTCCTGGCGTAGCTCAGATAAATCCGGCTGCGGCGCGATCTCAGCCGCCGGAATATCACCAAAGTACTTCTCGATCATGGCTTTTGCTTCGGCCACATCAATATCGCCTACCACAGCGAGCGCAGCATTATTCGGCGCATAGTACATGTCAAAAAATCCCGCCACATCTTCAAGATTGGCCGCGTCCAGGTCGGCCAGATCACCGTAAAAGTTGTGCGCGTTATACCAGTTATTAAAGGCATACTGAGGCATGTCCAGCCAGGGGAATCCGCCATAGGGCTGGTTTAGCACATTTACCTTTACTTCGTTCTTCACCACGCCCTGCTGGTTAGTCAGGTTTTCCTGAGTGATGGCCAGCCCTTTCATTCGATCGGCTTCAGCCCATAAAAAGGTTTCCAGCTTGTGCGCCGGGACAATCTCAAAATAATTGGTGAAGTCAAAACGGGTCGAGCCATTTAGTACGCCGCCGTTGTCATTTACCAATTTAATGAACTCCATCTTGCCAAGGTTTTCGGAGCCCTGAAACATCATATGCTCAAACAAATGAGCAAAGCCGGTACGGTCTTTTGGCTCATTCCGAAACCCGATGTTGTAGTACACCGCAACGGTAACCGTAGGCGCGGTCTCGTCTTGGGATAAAACCACTTTAAGGCCATTGTCGAGCTTGAAGTATTCTACCGGGACATTGTAATCCACGTTCATATCTACGCCGCTGGCGGCATCGGCGATGGTTTTGGCATCTGGCATGGCTGCCACACTATCGGACTGTGCATCGGTCTGCGCAGGTTGACCACAGCCAACCAGCCAGACAGACATCACGCCCGCTGCAATAACAGAGAGTGTTCTCATAATGTTCTCTTGTGTCGTTAGAGTAAGGATTGTTAGATAAACCCGGCGCCGTTAAGCGGCGCAGAGTTTGTGTTATGTTAATCCCAGCATGCGCGCTGTTTAAAGATTGGTCAACACTCTGAAATACTTTGAAAAGATTTTTGGCTTTTAAAGCCTGCTAACACTCATAGCCTATTCTTCGCCATCGGCCTGGTAGCTATCGGCAGGGCGGATATCCACGGTTTCATGCAGTTCGGAATACACTAAAATTGCCTCACCGCATTTAAGTTTGGCAATGACCTGCTCAACCTTATCTGCAAACGCCGCCTCAATTTCGCCGTAATCGGTGCCCTCACGCAGCACAAATTCCCGGGCAATATTGTTAAGGGTATCCGGCGCTAGTTCGTCGATAGGAATAATCATGCAGACTCCGTGATAGTGGGTAAATAGTCGCGGAAATATCGCAACACGCGTTGGTGCATCCACACCTCTGGTGCGGTTGGTGTGCCCTGCATAAAACCAACATGACCGCCGGTTTCACTCAGTTCTACGGTCAAGCTATGCGCCAGTTCCTGCTCCTGCGGGATGACCAGATGATTCATAAAAGGGTCGTCCAGTGCATGCAGAATAAGCGTAGGGCAATGGATTGCTTTTAAAAAGTAATAAGCGCTGCACTTCTCGTAGTAATCTTTAGCATCAGCGTAGCCATGCAGCGGAGCGGTGACCAGATTATCAAACTGCCAGAAGGTTTGTATGCCTTCTACATCGGCTTCGCTGATTTGCAAAATATCGCGATAATCAATGCGCTGCATTTTCTTTAACAGGTTTTTCTTCATGCTGCCAAGCAGGTACTTCTGATACACCTTGGAAAAGCCCTGATTTACGCTGGTAGCACACTCATCGAGCTTCAACGGCGCCGACACCGCTACCGCCGCCTTTAACCCCAGGCTGTCCGGGTGTTCACCGAGCAATTTAAGCAGCATATTGCCGCCCAGGGAAAAGCCAATAGCGGCTTTGGGGGTATCAGGGTAGCGCTGCTGCAAAAGATTAATGATAAAAGCCGGATCGCCGGTTTCACCAGAGTGATAAGCTCTGGGAGTTAAGTTAGCTTCACCACTGCAACCACGAAAGTGCATCATCACCACCTGCCAGCCGCCCTGACTCAGCGTGGCCATCATATCGTTGGCATAATGGGAATGCATGGAGCCTTCCAGGCCATGGAACATCACCACCAACCCGGTCAGCTCTCGCGGCGCTAGCCCCCAGGCCAGATCGAGGAAATCACCGTCGTCGAGCTTAATGCGCTCCATAGTGAATTTCAGTGGTAAACGGCGCTGAATAAAGCGCGGCCAGATAGTTTGAATATGCCGGTTACGTGCCCAGCGCGGCGCAACAAAACTGCTTTTAACAATGCTTCCGTGTGATTGATTGGTCCGTATGGTCATGCTTGTAATACTGTTTTGATTAAATCCTGAGTTTCTGAATTATTGGCCAAACCTAACCACTAAACCACGCAAATCAAGGGGTAAGAGTCGTTTAACATCCCATTCAACGACTCTGACCCCTTGATTTTTTGGTAGGTGGCGACCAGCTCTGCTTGCTGCGCTGCTTCCAACTCTAGTTCCTGCTGCTTAAGCGCCTCGTAGTCACTGCTGCCCTTCGCCGCACGCCGCCTGCTACGGTGTTGCCGTATGGCCGGATCGCTTGTAGCTACCGCCTCATCCAGGGCTTTACGCAATGCCCGGGTTACCGGTTGGTTTACCGTATAACACCAATGATAAAACAGCAGTAGGTTAATGTTTACCTGATAGTTATCCTGTAATGCCAGGCAGGCATCCGCCACACCAAGCTGCGCGTAATGCTGCAAGCTGTGTTGCCAGAACAGTTCAGGCGTTAGCTCAGGCGCTGATGTCATAGGCGTCTTTGGCCGCTTCCAGTTGTTCCTGCGCATCCAGCCATTGCATCTCCTCATCCTCTATTTGAGATTTTAGAGTTGCCTGCTGATCTAAGAACTTCATTAACTCGGGCTTATTATCGGCTTCGTAGAGCTCACTGCGCCCCAGCTCTTCTTCCACTTTAGCCAGCGAGGCATTGAGCTTTTCCATTGCCTTTTCAGACTGTTGAATTTGCTTACGCAGATGCGCGGTGGACTGGCGAAACTCAGCTTCGCGGCGTTTTTCAGCTTTGCGATCAACCTTGGGTTTGTCTTCCACTGGTTCAGCATTTGCCGCTTTATCGACGTTTTGCTGCGCAAGGATCCAGTCACGATAATCATCCAGGTCGCCACTAAAGGGGGCGACTTCGCCGCTGTCGACCAGGTAAAACTCCTCGCACACTGCAGTTAATAAAAAGCGGTCGTGCGATACCAGCACCATGGCTCCTTCAAAGGCCTGTAAGGCCATATTCAGCGCATGACGCATTTCTAAGTCGAGGTGGTTAGTCGGTTCATCGAGCAGCAACAAGTTAGGCTTTTGATACACAATCAGCGCTAACACTAAGCGGGCTTTCTCGCCGCCGGACATGGGCGCTACCGGGCCGGTGGCCTCATCGCCATGAAAACCAAAGCCGCCAAGGAAGTCGCGGTGCTGTTGCTCGGTAGCTTTACTGTCCAGACGCTGCAAATGCAGTAAAGCGGAAGCCTGGGGATCCAGATACTCCAGCTGATGCTGGGCGAAATA
>JAYZXK010000522.1:0-2640 GCA_036141415.1 Pseudomonadota bacterium | reverse complement strand
ATAATTAACGCATCCATTAGTGCTGCTCTCCGCTAAAACTATCCATGCTCTGACTTAAAAATTGCAGTGATAGTAACAAGCCACTAAGCGGTACCAGGCTGGCGGGTAGCCATAACGGGGTTTGTAGTAAGCCGGTGCTGGTATCACCTATCTGGTACATAAAGTGGGCCATATCAGCACCCTTAAACAGGAATATCAGTGAGTAGAGCAACCCGGTAAGGTTGGTGGTATTAACCAGTATTTGTCGGTAGCGGCGTGGTAAGCGGTCTACCACAAAGGTGATTGAAAAGTGGCTTTTAAGCTGCAGGGCATAAGCCGCGGCAAGGTAGCCAACAGTCATCATCAGATACACCGACAACTCCTGAATCCAGCCACTGGACTGGCCGGTCGTATACCTGACGACCACTTCATAACTCACCATGAGTGCCAGTAGTAGTAAACACGCGGCTGCAACCCATGCAGCGGCCTTACATACAGCGTCAATAGCGTTCTGAAACGCAAATCGATGAGAAGACATGGTATTACTCCTGATTAGCGTTTTCTGAGGGCAGGTTCAACTGCAATAAACGGCGTGCTTTCGGGCCGTTCTGCTGCGCCCAGTCGTGCCAAATCTGCTGACTGAGCTGCTGAATCTGGTTGCGTACCGCTGGAGGTAGCGGTTTAACCACACCACCATCTTTAGCTATTTCCTTTACAAATCTGGCGTCCATTGCTGCCGATGCAGCCAGTGAATAAGCGGCTTGCTTTTCGCCTTCTTCCAGCATGATGGCCTGAATGTCCTCGGGTAGCGAGTTCCATACATCCAGATTTATGGCCAGCAAAATAGTGGGGAAACTCATGTCGGCCAGCGTCAGGTAGGGGGCGACTTCATGATTGCGCTGGAAATACCCACCAACAATACTGTTTAGCATGGCATCTGACACGCCACGTTTGAGTGCCATATATTGTTCGCTTTGTGGTATCGACGTATCGGGTGATGAGCCCAGCTCATTGAGGATAGCGGTAATCATTGGGCTGGTGGCTAAAACCCGTAACTGATCCAGATCCTTAATGTCTTCTATATTGCCCTGATGGCTAAACAATTGAACACCGCCACTAAAGCTGGGATAAATAAGCTGTAAGTTAATTTCTCTGAGAGCATCGCCAATAATGGTCAGGGACTCACCATTATAGGCCCTGGCAGCCTGTTCCATTGAGTCATAGGCAAAAGGAAGATACACCCCTTGTAATAGCGGAACAGTTGACATTAATCGTGGTTGTAACACCGCACCTAAATCAACCAGGCCTCGGGAGACGGCGCGATGAATGTCTTTGGGTCCATAAAGCTGACCACTAGGGTATTCAATAATCTTAATTCTGCCCTGGGCGCGTTTATTGACTGCATCTATCCATGCCATTCTCGACAGTGACAGAAAATGTTTAGGCGGGCCCCAGGACGCTACCCGCAACACTCTCGGTTCATCCTGAGCAATAGAAGTACCCGGAAAAGCGAGAAACAGACTGACTAGCGCAACAATAATTCTCATCAACATTTTGATACTATATTTCGCTGTGTGAAATTAAGGTTCGATAATATCGCTGATGAAGTATTATTGTCAATCTATGATAACAAACAATTTACATTGCTAAGGCTCATGAACTGATGGTGTTGCCGAGTTTGTGTTTAAGGGGAGGTATTGCGCTGAAGGCAACGCATAAAAAAGCCGCAGTAAGATGCGGCTTTTCACAAATGTCAGGCTACAGGTTACACCCCGGTGCCGGTGATGTCCCGTGCGACATGCAATAGTTGAGGACCCAGACTTTCTACTGCCATCTCCTCTGACACTAAATACGTAGGGCCGCCGCAGTTTAGCGCCATAACACGGCCATCCTGCAGACGTATGGGCACGCCGACACTGTTGACGGCGCGATCCCATTCACCCAGTGAGGTAACAAAACCGTGTTGTTCATAACACTCAATGGCTTGCTCAATCGCGGTTTTGTGTTTTGGCCATTTATCGCCGGCGCGTGATTTAATCTCGTCTAACACCACGTCTCGCTCTTGTTCGGGGAGACCGGCCAGGTACGCGCGGCCCGCTGCCGAAGTATGCAACGGCAGACTGGAGCCGACATCCATACGCAGCGCCTGCGCATCATCGCCGCGGCAATTTTCGACGTAAATCATGGTAAGGCGTTCGCGGATCGTCAGGCCGACAGACAGGTTAACGCGCTCTGCCAGCGTTTCCATAATGGGTTTGGCAATGCGGCGCACCTGCAAATTAGACGTATAAGCGTAACCTAAGGCAAGGACACCGGCATCGAGTTGGTATTTCTCCAGTTGTTTGGAATATGACAGGTAACCAAGCTGACTCAGCGTATAAGTAATACGTGAAATGGTCGGCTTAGGAAGACCGGTAATCCGCGCCAGATCCTGGTTTCCCAGTACACCACCTTGTTGGCTGAACGCGCGAAGTACATCAAGCCCTCTGGCTAACGACTCGATAAATTTGCGGTCGCTACTGTCGCTCTTTTTAAGAGGAAGGTCGCTAAACTCTGTCATATTTTTTTATAATCTTATTAATATTTCCAAAAGGCATTTTTAACCAAAGGGTACTAAATATATCAGTGCGAAAAAATATTTTTCTTACTATATTAATTATT
>JAYZXK010000521.1:0-6177 GCA_036141415.1 Pseudomonadota bacterium | reverse complement strand
TTTTTCTTACTGCCAAAGTGGTAATTCACTGAGGCCAGATTCACGTCGGCCCGGGCGGTAATTTCACGCATCGAAGTTTGTCCGTAGCCCTGTAATGCAAACAGGTACTCAGCGGCTTCAATAATTCGCGCTTTGGTTTGCTTACTCATTTACGACTTTTTAAACCATTGTGGAAGTTGACTGACCATACGCATTGCTGCCCTTTCTGCGCCCTGAGCAAAAGACATCCCCAGCTTTTCGGCAACGTTTTTCTTTTGCATAAATTTCACCGCAAAAATATCGCGCTCCGGGTAAACACTCATGATGTAATCATCAGAGGTACTGATGCCGTCAATCAGGCCCAACTCCAGCGCCTGGCTGCCATACCAGTATTCACCGGTTGCCACTTTGGCAATATCCAGTTCTTTACGGTTGGTACTAACCCAGTCTTTAAACATCACATGCACAGCTTCAAGCTCTTCGCGGAATTTTTCCCGGCCTTCGTCGGTATTTTCACCAAATACAGTGAGCGTACGCTTGTATTCACCAGCGGTGTGCTGCTCGTAATCGATGTTATTTTTCTTCAGTAATTTGTGGAAGTTAGGCAACTGAGCTAATACCCCAATAGAACCAATAATGGCAAACTGACTGGCCACCAGATGATCGGCCACACAGGCCATCATATAACCTCCACTGGCAGCCACTTTATCAACCGCAACGGTAAGCTTTAAGCCTTTGTCACGAATACGCTGCAGCTGCGCGGCGGCCAGCCCGTAACCATGCACCACGCCACCGCCACTTTCAACTTTAACCAGCACTTCGTCTTTCTCGGTTGCAATACACAACACGGCCGTCACTTCCTCGCGCAGTTTTTCTACCTCGTGGGCGTCCATTGAGCCCTTAAAGTCGATAACAAAGAGCTTACCGCTGTCTTCTGCCGGCTCTTTATTTTCTTTCTGCTTTTTCTTTTGTTCTTTAGCCAGTTTCTTCAGGCTGGCTTTGTCCAGCGTCACCTGTTGAGCATAGTGCGTGATGTCTTTTAACTGCTCACTCACTGAATGAATTTCCAGTTGCCCTTTACCTTGTTTTTGTTTTGCCGCAGCACCTGCAGCCAGGGCCAGAACAATCACAATTGCGGCAACCAGCGTGACTGCCTTTGCTAAAAATAGTCCGTATTCGTATAAGAATTCCACAAATGCCTCTTGTGTTATTGTTTGTCTGATTTTTCAAGCTGAATCATACCAGTGATCGTCTTCGCTGACGATACACAAAGCCTATTCTGCGTGCAGTGCCTCATCCGCCAGACAAAAATAAAGCCAGCTAAGCTGGCTTTATTGGAATCACGTAGGTGAAGTAGTATTAGTTGGCCACCACATCGGTATTAGTGATGGGTAATGCCTGTGCTTCAGACTTGATAAAACCACCCACCTGCAATTGCATTTCGCGGGTAACCGCAGGGTCGGCAGCCGGGCTTAAGCTGGATGCATGCGCACCGCTGTTAAAACGTACCTGACCACTTACCGTACCGGTCTCGGAGGAGATAGTAGAAGTCACTTGCTCAAGGCCAATCATTGCAGCCATTGGGTGCTGACCCGCTAATGGTAGCGAAGTCACAACAGGGTTAACCTGATCCGGCAGATTCTCACCGCCATCACCCACTACAGACATAAAGTGCACTGGCGTGGTAGCGCCTAGCATTCCGGCATAAGCAGTCGGATCCCCGGCGTCGAGGATGGTTTGGGCGGCAAAGTTAAACTGCGCAAACAGCGCTTCAACTTCTGCTTTAGCATCAGCATCCAGCAGTGCTACGAAATCGGTGTAGGCCTGACGAAGCTGGGCTTCTGTGGCGTTTTCGCCATAAACCTGGCCAACGTAAGCAACAAAGTCTTCCGACGATTCACTCAGTAACAAGGCTTTGATTAATGGCCCGAAGTCTGGTGACTCCATCAGGAAGGTAGCAATACCACTGGCCGGTGACTCCAGTGAGGCAGCGTTAATAGCAAACATGCCGTCAAGGGTATCATTACCCAGTGAGCTGTTTGCCATAGCAGCAAAGTTGGCACCGGTAATCGCTCCCAGTGAAACGCCCATTACAGACACTTTTGACACATCCAGATCAATGGCCTGTGTCGCCGTCATGTCATCTACTGCATTTAAACCAAGGCGTAAGCCCAGCAGATCGGCCATGCCCTGACGAACGTTATCTCGCGCAGTAGGCAGTGAAGCCAGATTCATAAAGTGAGTCGGTGATACCGTGGTTGCACTGATATCATCGGTGCCATCACCGTTTACATCAAAGCCACGGCTGCCATGTAAAGGTAAGTCAATGGCAACAGAAGCAATACCGTGTAGAGACAGAGTACCGCTGATAGCCATCATTTGCTCTTTTGTACCGGTAATACCATGCACCAGCATGACTACCGGCCAGCCGGCATCAGGTTTGCTGATTGGGAATCCCAGTGCAGTAGCAATGGCCGGATCAGGAATGGTGACCTGTACTTCCAGTGGGTTTGCCGCAATGGTGGTTTGCGGGATGGGGCTGTAACGGGTAACGTTACGCGCATCATCAATCATTTCGCCATTCACACGCAGATCAGACAAGCCAACCTGAGAACACATTTCGTAGTTTGGACCCGGCTCAGCTACGGCTAACACTTCGTCTGGTACACCGGCCAGCACAATCCCACTATCACAGGCAGCATGCCAGAAGTCATTAACCGGCGCGAGTGGATTGGTCATTGACGGTACCGGCAGATAATACGGCAGCGAAACAGAACCGGTGTAACGTTTAGCCGCACAGAATGGCCCGGCTTCGGCAGCAAATGACTGCGAAATTCCTGCAGCAACAGTTTCCATACCGCCCCAGTAAGCACTCAGCTGACCGGATAAAGTGCCAAAAATACCATCACAGGTTTGTAGCAGACTGAAATCAGTGGTATCAATAGCCGCCTGAACCTGAGCAGACTGCCCGGATTTAGCCAGCTCAAGCGCGCCATCAAGTGTTGCGCTGCTTATCAGGCCAAGTGCTTCCATGGCATTATCCGCACCAGCGGCATCCTGCACCTGAACAATCGGCAGTGCGGTTGCCGGATTGCCCTGACCAGTGGTAAGAATTTGTACCAGATCGGCAACCAGCAGTTGCTTAACCGTACCCATCACATCTACTGTTGACTGGGTTGTGAACGCAGACACATAAGTAATGTCTTCACGCTCATAACCCGCACCAAGTAGTGGGGTGATATAGGAGTTTACCAGTGTTTGTAAGGTCAGCTGATCTTCTGTAGCCAGTGGTGCAGTGTTGATATCCTGACGCACCAGATCCCAGGTAGTAGACCCCTGCACTGCTTTACCTGAAGTATCTTTTAGATCGGTGGTCATTACCAGCATGTAACCAGAAGCTGGTTTAAGCGGCTTAAGCGGAACAACACTTACGGTGTCGTCATCAACCAGTGACAATACATAATCAACGCCGTAGGTGAGCTGATCGCCCAGCTTACAGCCAGATGAAGGGATGGCTGCCGCCGCACACTCAGGGTCGCTCTGATCAAGGCCTAGAGTTGCTTCAAATAAATGGATACCGGCCGACAAGGTAGAAGCGTCCAGTGCCACACCTGCCGAGGTTTGCACATCAATGGCAAAAGGATGTTGAATAGACCAGCCATCAAGAATATTCAGGGCATTCTGGGGGTCGCCGAAATCTGTTGGATCGGCTACCGGAATGTTCAGTGTGTAGTCAAAGAAGCCATCATCACCAGGTAACATTAATAAATCGTTTGGAATATTCAGCTCGCCGTTAGCCGGGTCAAATACTATACGAGAAAATGGCGTGTCGACTTGGGTTTCGTTATTAATGTCGTCAATGGACTCACCGCCACCGCAACCGGCTAACCCCAGTGCCAAGGCCACACTGGTGCTAAGGATTAGTTTTTTCATTATATCTCCCTACAAAACGGATTTTTGTTATTCTGGCTCATGATAAGTCCGACAGCTTTTGTGAAGGCTAAATACCTTGATCGCTGGGCAAATATCGAACAAGTACGACCAGTTACTAAACACATATTATTTTCTTTACGATGATTTTGCAAAATATTGTTAACTTTTTGTAACCCATTCTTGTAAATAACTGTAAAAACGTCAATTTATACGTCTATCGTAGTCACTAATTTCAACTACGTAAAAGAATCGGTTTACATAAAACAGGATATTTGTATCATCACAGCACTTTTGCGCCCTAAATGCTGGGTATGATGAGAAAGTTTAGCAGGAAACTTGATTTATGAATGACTACATCGCACCGGACCACTTACTGAGTGGAAAAACCATTCTCATTACCGGCGCCGGTGACGGCATCGGCAGACAAGCTGCCATCAGCTATGCTACCCATGGCGCTACCTGCATTCTGCTGGGTAAAACGGTTAGCAAACTGGAAGCGGTTTACGACGAGATTGTCGCAGCCGGTTATCCGGAGCCTGCGATTATACCGCTGGATTTAAATGGCGCGACCCCGAAACATTATCAGGATATGGCAAATACCATCAGCGACCAGTTTGGTGTGCTCGATGGCATATTGTTTAATGCTGGCAAGCTGGGTCATTTAAGCCCCTTTGCTCAAATCCCGGTGGATGAGTGGCAACAGGTTATGCAGGTAAACCTCAACAGCGCCATGTATATGTTGCAGCCACTGCTTCCACTATTACTCAAGGCCGAGGCCGCTTCGGTCATCTTTACCAGTTCCTCTGTGGGTCGCAAAGGCCGCGCGTTCTGGGGCACCTATTCGGTATCGAAGTTTGCCACTGAAGGCCTGATGCAGGTATTAGCCGATGAATATAAGAACAAACCGCTGCGGTTTAACTGTATTAATCCGGGCGCTACACGCACAGCTATGCGGGCTAAAGCATTCCCGGCAGAAGATGCCGAGACACTAAAAACCCCGGCCGATATTATGCCGCTGTATTTGTACCTGATGGGTTCAGACAGCCAGAAGGTAAACGGTCAGTCACTGGATTGTCAGCCTAAATAACCCGCTATTCGCTTTAGCGGCTAACCACAAATACTAAAAAGCCCCGCAGTGCGGGGCTTTTTAATAAATAAAACTTACCTACAGCAAATAACTGACTTAGTCGCCAATCTTAGCCCAGGTATCACGCAGGCCAACAGTCTGGTTAAAGACCAGTTGCTCAGACGTGGAGTCTTTATCCAGACAGAAGTAACCGGTACGCTCAAACTGCCAGCTACCTACTTCCGGTACACGACCAGGCAAGCCAGGCTCTACCCATCCTGATTTCACAATCAGGCTGTCCGGGTTGATAGCGTCAACGAAATCATCTTCCGCAGCCGGGTTAGGCACGTTGAACAAACGATCATATAGTCTGAACTGCGCAGCTTCACCGCTGGCAACATCTACCCAATGGATAACACCTTTAACCTTGCGACCGTCTGCCGGGTCTTTACCGAGCGTCTCCGGGTCGTAGGTACAGTAAACCGTGGTCACATTACCCTCTGCGTCTTTTTCAACGCGGTTGGCTTTTACCACATAGGCGTTACGTAAGCGGACTTCTTTATCCAGCACCAGACGCTTGAACTTCTTATTGGCGGATTCGCGGAAATCTTCTGCCTCAATCCAGACTTCACGGCCAAAATTAAGGTTACGCGTACCCATGGATTCATCATTAGGATGGTTCGGGGCCGTCAGTGTTTCAGACTCACCTTCCGGATAGTTTTCAATAACCAGTTTAATTGGCTCAAGTACCGCCATAGCGCGGGGCGCATTAACGTTAAGGTCGTCGCGGATACAGGCTTCCAACATGCTCATTTCAACCATGTTGTCCATCTTGGTTACACCGATACGCAAGCAAAACTCGCGCACAGAACCCGGTGTATAACCGCGGCGACGCAGGCCGGCAATGGTTGGCATACGGGGGTCATCCCAGCCTGCCACATGCTTTTCTTCAACCAGTTGAATAAGACGGCGCTTACTTAATACCGTGTATTCCAGGTTTAAGCGGGAAAACTCATACTGATGCGGCGTGCAGTCGATGGTAATGTTTTCGATAACCAGTTTAATCGGCTCAAGTACAGCCATAGCGCGGGGCGCATTGACGTTGAGGTCGTCGCGAATACAGGCTTCCAACATGCTCATTTCAACCATGTTGTCCATCTTGGTTACACCGATACGCAAGCAAAACTCGCGCACAGAAC
>JAYZXK010000520.1:0-4322 GCA_036141415.1 Pseudomonadota bacterium | reverse complement strand
CAACGGATCCTAACTTACAGAACATCCCTATTCGTAACGAAGAAGGCCGCCGGGTGCGTAAAGCCTTTATCGCCCGCGAAGGATACAAGATTGTGGCGGCCGACTACTCGCAAATCGAGTTGCGGATTATGGCTCACTTGTCCGGCGATCAGGGCCTGCTCGACGCCTTTGCCCATGGCAAGGATATTCACCGGGCAACGGCATCCGAGGTGTTTAATGTTGCTGAGGATGACGTTACCGATAACCAGCGTCGCAGCGCCAAAGCAATTAACTTTGGTTTGATCTACGGAATGTCTGCGTTTGGTCTGGCTAAACAGTTACATGTTAGCCGTCAGGAAGCCCAGGAATATATGGATCTGTATTTCAAGCGTTACCCAGGCGTGCTCGATTATATGGATCGTACCCGTGAATTTGCCAAAGAACATGGTTATGTCGAAACCGTATTTGGCCGTCGGCTGTATTTGCCGGAAATCAAATCGAGCAACGGTGCGCGTCGCAAGGGTGCCGAACGGGCAGCCATCAATGCCCCCATGCAGGGCACGGCTGCTGACGTAATAAAGATGGCTATGATCCAGGTGGATGACTGGATCCGCAGCAACGACAGCAATGACGTAGTGATGATCATGCAGGTGCACGATGAACTGGTATTTGAAATTAAACAAGACACCCTGGATACCAACGTGGCTACCATTGTGGAACTGATGGAACAGGCAGCAACGCTGTCGGTCCCACTGAAAGTAGAAGCCGGAAATGGCAAAAACTGGGAAGAAGCACACTAAAAAGGTAATTAGCTTTCAGAAAAAACGTAACAATTGCTGAATATTACGGCAAGTCGCCGGTTACATAAGTAATAAAATTACATTTTTGACTTGCCGTTTTCGTTTAGCTTAGGTAGTCTTACCACTGTAGGGTACAGAGGTGAGAAATCATTTTTCAAACCTTTGATTTGAGCTCCGGTGTTTACCGGAGCTTTTTTTATGTCTGGAATAAAACTGCAGGCGGGCCTGTTCAGGCTGTCCGTAAGTATTTCTACCTTCCTCAACGCTCCTGAACAACGATTTTTTCACGCATAAAGCACTGATAAATAAAAAGAATAAAATTAATTTAAAAATAAATGAATTTTTTCTGAACTTTCGGGGTGATTACGTACTCTTATAATCGGTTTTTTTATGTGTTTTCTCTCAGTCCTTAGCCCCATTCTATGAATGGGGTTATTTTTTTGGGCGCGATTAATCAGCGCTAACTTCCTCACCCGCAGGTTGATCTTTAATCAGACCAAACCATTGATTCAGCACCGCTTCAAATTCAGGCAAACCGTGTTTATTTAAAGCCGAAAAAGTCTGCACGGTAACGTCACCACAAAACGCAAGCGCCGCTTCCCTGGCCATTAGTAATTGCGCTTTGCGTTTACCGGATTTTAATTTATCGGCTTTGGTTAACAACGCCAGAACCGGGATCCCGGCGTCCACCGCCCAATGGATAAGATCCTGATCGATATCTTTGTAAGGATGGCGAATATCCATCAGTACAACCAGGCCCTTCAGGCTTTTGCGCTGTTGTAAGTACTCACCAAGGGACCGTTGCCATTTTTGTTTCATGGCCAGTGGTACTTTGGCATAACCGTATCCGGGCAAATCCACTAAGCGTTTATCGGCTTCCAGCTCAAACACGTTAATAAGCTGGGTACGGCCTGGGGTTTTACTGGTTCTGGCCAGGTTTTTCTGCCGGGTCAGTGTGTTTAGAGCGCTGGACTTACCGGCATTCGACCGTCCGGCGAAGGCGACCTCAATACCGCTATCATCTTTAAGGTGCTTTATATCGGGAGCACTGGTAAAAAATTTTGCTTTGCTGTAATAACTCATGGGATGCTCATAATGTCAGAACGTCTGCTACATTAGTCTTAGTTCAATATTAAACCGATGTAATTCCATAGTTTTAGCATGGAATAGGTTTTTCTGACGCGTTAAATGTGTAAAATACGCATGATATCACGTATATCACATCAGCCGTTGGATCCTTGTAAGAGAAAAATTATGAAAAAACTGTGTTTGTTGGTTTGTTTAACCCTTGGGTTTACCACTTCTGTTACTGCCGAAGGAGACCCTGAAGCTGGTAAAGCAAAATCAGCTGTCTGTGCAGCCTGTCACGGACCTGATGGAAATAGTATGATCGATATCAATCCTAAGATTGCCGGTCAGCACCAGAACTATCTGGTAAAGCAATTAACCGAATTCCGCTTAGCCTCTTCTACCGGTGGCGAAGAAGGTCGTAATAATGCCGTAATGAACGGTATGGCTGCCCCGCTGAGCGATCAGGACATTGCCGACCTGGCTGCTTATTTCTCAAGCCAGGAAGCAACGCCGGGCTCTACTCCTGAAAACTTTGTTGAGCCAGGCGAAGCGCTGTACCGCGGTGGTGATGCCGAACGTGGTGTTACGGCTTGTATTGCCTGTCACGGCCCTAGTGGTAACGGCATGCAATTAGCAGGTTTCCCTGATATCAGTGGTCAGCATGCTGCCTATACTACAGCTCAGTTAAAAGCCTTCCGCGCCGGCGAGCGTCATAACGACATGAACGGTATGATGCGTGACGTAGCCTCTAAACTGACCGACGAAGACATCGAAATCCTGGCTAACTACATCGCCGGCTTACACTAAAATTTCTCGTACTGAGCAAAGCTTACACGCCATTGTTAATAAAATGTAACTCACAGTGTTGTAATTTATTACAGTTAGTGTAAGCTAGTTTGCGTCGTGAAACCTGTTGTGAAACAGCCCGACAATAACAACAAAAATAAAAAGTCAGTCCACGGATGAATGTATAAAGTGTCAGGAAGACCCAGAACAAAAAATGCTCTGTAAAAAAGAACAATAAGGGGAGCACTGCAGGAAAGCCAGCCGCACAGAGAAGTGCACTAACGGGAGAGGTGTCATCTGACACTCAATTAACAAGGTGATGGTGTGATACCATCGCCTTTTTTATTGCAGTAATTTATGTTTAATTGCCCACTTTGCCAGTCTAATCACTACGTTCAGTTTTATCAGGATAATAAACGTACCTACTTGCGCTGCAATCAGTGTTTGTTAGTGTTTGTTGATCCACAATATTTACCAGGCCCGGAACAGGAACTGGCTGAATACCGCCTGCATCAGAATAGCCTCGAGGATGAAGGTTACCTTCGCTACCTTAGTCGTTTGGTAGACTGCGTTTCGCCACACCTGAGTAAGGATGCAAAAGTGTTGGATTACGGCTCAGGTCCCTGCCCGGCTCTGGCGTACTTGCTTAACAAAGCAGGCTTTGAAACCGATTGCTTTGATCCCTTTTTTGGCCCTGAGGAAATCCCCGGCACCAGCTATGATTTGATCACGGCAACAGAGTCTATCGAACATTTCCACACCCCAGCTAGAGAATGGCAGCGCTGGATGGAGCTTCTCGCGCCCGAGGGCTGGCTGGCCATCATGACCAAGCGGGTGCTGAGTGCCGAAAAGTTTGCCAACTGGCACTATAAGAATGACCCCACTCATGTCAGTTTTTTTTCTGTTGAAACCTTTACCTGGCTGGCCCGGGAGTATCAGTTAAATGTGATCTTTGCAGACCGCGACATTGTATTGATGCAGAAGGTCGCGTAATAACGCGTTATAATGGTAGCTATTAAACACTGCATCAGAGCGCAGGAGCTCAACAAAATACTATGGCGAAAAAGAAAAAATCCAGAAAGGTAGGTTTGATTGGTGTTCGTAAGAACCCTGATCATGTTAATACCAAGTCTTCTGAGCGGCCTAAAAAGCACAAAGGCAAAGCCCCCGGTAGCCGACATAATGTTGAACAGAAGAAGACAGAAAAAACCGCTTCCAATGCCAACAAAGATCCACGCTTGGGCAGTAAAAAACCGGTGCCACTGATCAAATCAGTACCGGCTAAGATTGAAAAGCGCAAGTTTGCTACCCCGGCTGAAGAGTTAGCGGCCATTGAGGCTGATGATCGTCTGGCCAGCTTACTGGATAAACTGGATGACGGTCAGAAGATAACCAAAGAGCAGCAGCACTATGTGGATACCACTATGGCTCGCCATAAAGTGTTGTGTGATCTGATGGGTATCAGTGATGACGAAGATGAGGAAGACGAAATCGACGAATTAGATGCACTCGATGCATTGAAACTGGACGACTACGAGAAATAACTATGCTTTGGATAATTCTGGTTAGCATTGGTCTGCTGATCATCGCCGGGCTGGGTGTTTACGCCGGCAAACTGGTTTTTCAGTTACAGCAGCAAAACGCTCGCCAAAAGGATGCCCGTGAAAAGCGCCTGGTAGTGATGTT